>DATHEW010000088.1:0-2488 GCA_035318425.1 Candidatus Acidiferrum sp.
TCGCGAACCAGGTTGCGAGCACCTGGCAGTACTTCCTCGTCAACGTGCCGAGCAACGCATTCGGTTGGGACGTGCGGCTCACGAACGTGACCAGCGGCGACCCGCGCATGAGCGTGCGCCGCGCCGTGCTTCCGGACAGCCTCGCCACGCACATCGAGACTGCATGCTGCTTTTGGTACCACTACCTCGCTGGAGACTGGCCGACCGGTTACCAGTTCGGCGCCACGTATGACTGGACCGGGCTCAATGCCACCAATGGCGCGAGCGAGTACGGCCGCATCGCGCAGTTCGGCATGGGGAACCCGCTCGAGCCCGGGCTTTACTACGTTGGCGTGATCAGCGGGAGCGGTGTTGCGCCGCTGAGTTACACCATCGCCAGCCGCGGCATCGGCACGAACCTGTCGATCCCCATCGTGAACATTCCGTTCAGTGGCGGAGTGGCAACGAACACCGGATTGCCGGCGCGCGATGTCGCGTACTACAGCGTGGTCGTTCCGAGCAACACGCCGAACTGGAAGTTCCGTCTCGCCACAACGGACGGCGACGCGTTACTGATGGTGCAGAAGAATTTCCTTCCGAACACTGCTGCGTACTACGCGTACAACAGCTTCGATCGCACGGGCGGCAAGAAGATGGATAAAGCGGGGAACGAACATTACCTCGAATTACCCAACGCGGGCGGGACCAACATCCCGGCCGGCACTTACTTCGTCGCGGTCGCGAGCCAGGGCGTAAACGTCAATCGCCCGCAGTCGCGTATCGGCTACGGCCTCACCAGCTTCTCGGTGTCGAGCATCGGTTCGCTTGCGGTGACGAACCTCGGCATTGCCGGTGGCGCGGACCTTGTGCGGACCAACTCGCTGGAAGGCGCGGAGATCAAGATTTACCAGTTCTCGATTCCTCCTGCCGTTTCTGCCGTGGAAGTGCGTCTCGATAACCGCGCCGGCAATCCCACCATGACGATGCGCACAGGATTGCGCGCGCCGGGCACGGTGGACGCGTTCGCGAATGACGGCGGCGAGGCTTATACATGGCAGTCGCCCAATCTCATCACGCTGCCCAATCCGCTGGCGACGAATTACACCATCAAGGTGTTCGCCGCTTACAATAATTCGGCGGCCACTTATTCGGACGCAGATTACGCGATCGTGGTGCATGCGCTGGCGACGCCCACGTTGAACTTCGACGCGGTGTTCAACACGAACGGTTTCTCGAACGTGGCGAGCAACACGCTCGCTGATCAGGCGCGCACTTATTATCGCGTGGTGGTGCCCACGAATTTCAACGGTGCTCCGATCATCGGCTGGAAGCTCGATCTCTCACAGACCGTCGGCGTGCCCTCGGTGCGCGTGCGCAAAGACATCCTGCCGGAAGATGGCTTTAACAACGGCACGTCGCCGTATGCGACTGGCCAGGGCGTGATCGTGCCGACGTATCTCACGCCGGGAACGTGGTTCGTGGAAGTGAAGGCGCAGGGCGCGACCACCTTCCAACTCGTCAGCAGCGCGCTCGTGCTCGAACGACCCACCTGGCAAATGCCGATGATCGGCCAATCCGTGAACACGCCTGGACTTCCGCCCACCGGCCCGCTTTTCGGCGATACCGGCGTGGACACAAACGGTGTGCCGCTGCCGCTCGACCAGGGAATCGATCTCGAGCAGGGAGATTTCCATTACTACGCGGTGATTGTTCCCACGAACAACATCGGTGTCCTGCGCACGCGGCTCGACGCGATCAGCGGCGATCCCAACCTCTACATTCGCGCCGGTAATCCGCCGACGCGCACTCATAACTTCACTGGCAACGGCGGCGAAACCTGGGAGCGCGTGCTCAACGCGAACATCGGCAGCGAGTATGGCAACTGGGTTCCCGACAACAGTCGCTTCGAATTTTTCCTCACGCCCGGCACGTGGTATCTCGCGGTGCAGGCAGCGGGCACCTCGAACGTGCGCTATCGCTTGCGGACTTCGACGGGAGATGTGCAGGACCTCGCGCTTGGCGGCGGCACTTTCAGCGGGCAAACGATCGCCGGTGGCGACTGGCGTTATTACCGCGTAGTGACACCGACGAATGCGCCGGTGCATTGGAACGTGACGTTCAGCCAGCAGGTCGGCGACGCGGTGATGTACATCCGCGACACGGTGCCACCCGGCCAGTTCACTTACACTTACGACTACCGCGACTGGAACAACGATTCTAAGAACCACGGGCCTTATCCGAACTACGACCCGCAGGGCACCTATACGTTCACCAATCCACCGGTGCGCGCGAACCACGTTTACTACATCGGCTTTCGCGCGGTGAACGATGCGACTTTCACCGTGAATTCCAGCACGAACGTGCCGCAGATCAATTACACCAACGTGGTTCCGTTCTACGCCGGTTTCATCGCGAACACGATTCCGCCGAACAGCGCGATGAAGATCCGCGTCGATGTCCCCGAGGATGCGTACCGCTGGATTCACACGGCGCTTCACTCGAACTCAGT
>DATHEW010000089.1:0-5289 GCA_035318425.1 Candidatus Acidiferrum sp.
CCTGTTCGTTTTATGAAACTGCGGCGTTTCTGAAACTGGACACCACCACGTTGCGGCATCTGGAAATTCTCGAACCGTTGCATCGCGATGCGTCCAAGCAATCCACGCTCTACGGCGCGCTCAATCGGACGGTGACGCCGATGGGCGCGCGTTGCCTGCGCGACTGGCTTTCGCAGCCGCTCGCGAACGTCGAGGGGATTCGCCGCCGTCAATCCGCCGTGCGCAGCTTCATGGAGAACACCGAAGCTCTCGCGAACTTTCGTACGCGCATTGCCGAAGTCCGTGACCTCGAACGCATCATCGGCCGTCTCAGCCTCGGCTCCGGAAACGCGCGCGACCTGCTGGCGTTGCGAATGGGGCTGGAACAAATCCCGGCGCTCAAGGAAGCCGCTGTTGCCATCGCAAGTTCTTCATCGGAGTTCCGGGAAATCGTCGGCGGAGCGGAAAGCGGCCTCGCGTTGCTGACCGAGCTCGAGCAACGACTCACACCGTTGCCATCGCTGATCGAATTGATTGCGCGCGCGATCACGGACGAGCCGCCGCTGGCGGTGAAGGAAGGTGGATTGATCCGCGACGGTTTCGATCGGGCGCTCGATGAATTGAAGAATGCGCAGCGCGACGGCAAAGACTGGATCGCGAAGCTGCAACAGCAGGAGATCGAGCGCACGGGAATCACGTCGCTGAAGGTGCGATTCACTTCCGTGTTCGGTTACTTCATCGAGGTGACGAAATCGAATCTCGACAAGGTGCCGCCGCACTACGTGCGCAAGCAAACCATCGCGAACGGCGAGCGTTTTTTCACGCCTGAGCTGAAGGAGATGGAGGGGAAAATCCTCGGCTCGGAAGAGCGCAGCGTGAAACTCGAGTACGAACTTTTCCTGAAGGTGCGCGAGGAAGCGCTCGCGGATTTAAAAGCAATTCAGCGGACGGCCAGCGCGCTGGCGCAGCTCGATGTGCTCGCATCCTTCGCCGAAACTGCATGCTTGTTTGACTATTGCCGCCCGCATGTCGCCGACGAAGGTGTTCTCTCAATCCAGGATGGCCGCCATCCCGTGATCGAACAGGCATTGATCGAAGAACGCTTCGTTCCGAACGACACTCAACTCGATCCCACGGCGCAGCAGATCGCGCTGATCACGGGACCGAACATGGCGGGCAAGAGCACCTACATCCGGCAAGTGGCGGTCATCGCATTGCTGGCGCACACGGGTTCGTTCGTGCCAGCGAAAGAAGCGCGCATCGATCTTGTGGACCGCATTTTCACGCGCATCGGGGCGAGCGACGATCTCTCGCGCGGGCAGTCCACGTTCATGGTCGAGATGAGTGAGACGGCCAACATCCTGAACAACGCGACGGCGCGCAGCCTCGTGATCCTCGACGAAATCGGCCGCGGCACGAGCACGTTTGATGGACTCTCGCTCGCATGGAGCATCGTGGAGCATCTGCACAATCAGGTCGGTGCCAAGACGTTGTTCGCCACGCATTATCATGAGTTGACAGAGCTGTCGGGACGATTGCCGCGTCTGAAGAATTTCAACGTGGCCGTGCGTGAGTGGAACGATCAGATCGTGTTCCTCCGCAAGATCGTCGAGGGCGGCACGGACAAGAGTTATGGCATCCAGGTCGCGCGACTCGCCGGCGTTCCGAAGTCCGTGGTCGAACGCGCCAAAGTAATCCTGAGCAATCTCGAAGAATCCGAACTCACGCCCGAAGGCAATGTGCGTGGATCACGACATCGACCGGAGCGGGACAAGCTGAAGACACTCGCACCCGCCCCGCAGCTCGATCTGTTCGGCTGACGTGCCCCGGCATCTTGCCGGTCTGGATGACGGACTGACGAGACGCCGTTCCTTTGTTGAAGTCCCAGCCCGGCAAGATGACGGGGGCACGTTGCGCTCCAGCGAGGTATTCTCGATTGCCGAGAGCCCATGTTTCCTTTAAACCACGGCCAATGTTCGCCCCGTTGTCCACGTATCTCGAACATCCGCAGTTGATCTTCACATCGTTGCCGAGTCTTGCGTTCGTGGCGTTCGATCTGTGGATGGTGATCCACGCGGTGCGAAACCGTGAGTGGCTTTGGGTTTTCTTCCTGCTCGCCTTCCCGTTTTCGGCGCTCTGGTATTTCTTTCAGAACTATCGCGGCTCGGCGTCGGCCACGAGCGGGTTTGAGTTGCCTGGTGCGCATTCACGCCGCCGGATCAAGGAACTCCAGGCGCAGATACATCACCTCGACAAGGCGCACCATCATCTGCAGCTCGGGGACATTTACTTTCAGCAAGGCAAGCTTCCGCTGGCCGAAGCGGAATACCGGGCTGCCATTGAGCGCGACGGTGAAGATAGCGAGACGCGCGCACACTTTGGCCAATGTCTTTTGCGTCTCAAACGCCCCGGCGAGGCGCGACCTCTGCTCGAAAGCGTGGTGAAGGAGGACCCGAAACACGATTACGGTCACACCATGATGGCCCTCGCGGAAACGTACATGACGGAAGGCCAGACCGACGTCGCGATCCAGGTTTGGGAACGCGTGTTGCAACATTATTCCTACGCTCGCGCTCGCGTTCAACTCGCTGAGCTTTACCTGGCCAAAGGGAAGATGGACGGCGCGCGGGAGCAGGTGCGCGAAGTCATCGAAGGCGATGCACACGCGCCGGCCTTCGATCGCCGGCGCAATCGGATGTGGCTTGGTCGTGCGAAGAAGCTGCTTGGCCGGGTCTGAGGGGGCGACTTTTCTATTGCGTTCAAGGCGGCAGCCGATACCTTGACGCGCTCGAAAAATTTGCATGAATCCTGAACTGGCGAAACAAGCACTGGCGAAAGTTGGCAACCCAAACGTCCTCGTAAATCTCGTCTCGCGACGTGTGCGCCAGCTCAATGCCGGCGGTGGCGGCATGGGGCGCCCGCTCGTTGATGCGCCGGTCACGGCCGGTCTGGCCGACATCGCGCTGATGGAAATCATCCACGACAAGATCGGGTTTGAACTTCCTGAGATCACCGTCCTCCTGAAGGACGAGAAACCGAAGCGGAAACGCCGCAGCAGCTAGAACCTTTTTCTCATTTGCTTTACGCAGCCAGAAGGTTCCACCTTCTGGCTGATTTCATTTTCGGCACCGACATGGCTGAGATCGTCACCAATCCAAAGGCCCGGCGAGACTACCACGTCCTCGAAACATTCGAGGCAGGCATCGCCCTGCATGGCACCGAGGTGAAATCACTTCGCGCCGGCAAAGCGCAGATTGCCGATGCCTTCGCTCGCGTTGAAAATCACGAAGTGTGGCTCTACAACGCCTACATCGACGAGTTCGCGCATGGCAACCAGTTCAATCACGAGCCCAAGGCCCCGCGCAAACTGCTGCTGCACAAGGCGGAGATTCGCAAACTGTTCGGCCTGGCCAGTGTGAAGGGCAACGCACTCTTTCCGCTCTCGATGTATTGGAAGAACGGGCGTGTGAAGGTTTCGCTTGGCGTCGGCAAGGGCAAGGTGGAGTTCGACAAGCGTGACGACATTAAGAAACGCGACAGCGACCGCGAACTGAAGCGCGCCACGATGCACCGCTTGAAGGGTCGATAGAATCCCTGCCTGAAAAACAAAAAGAGCGAGATCATTGCTGACCTCGCTCTCGCAAAATTTTGAAGACTTACGCTGGCTTCGCAGCTTGGTCCTTTTTCCACGTGCGGCGCGGCGCTTTGGTGACAAGACCCTTCTTCAACGCACTCGCAGTAACGCGCATGTAACGCACTTCACCATTGGGCAGGAGCGCTTTGACCCGCTGCAGATTGGGGAAGAAGCGGCGCTTGGTCGTCGCCGTTACGTGCGTCCCGATGCCGCCCTTTTTCTTGGCTTTACCACTGCGCCAAATGTGGCGGCCCTTGATTGGGCCAGTGCCGGTCAATTCACAAATGCGTGCCATACGAGTCCTAGTTTCAAATTTAAGGAGCGCAGAAGGTATCAATGATCATCCTCGATGCAAGGAGTTATTTCGGACACGTGCGTGCCGGAGAAGCGATGTGCTATCTTGTCCCGCAGCATGGTCAAAGGGAGGGAATCAATGGGCAGAAGTTTCCGCAGTCACGATCCGGAGGGCCGTCCGCCGACGCGGGGATTTGCGCAACGCGCGACATTGACGATCGGTCTTTTGGTTCTGGCGGTCGTGCTTCTCTGGTTTGCCTACAAGGGGCTGGACATCCTTTTCATGATCTTCGGCGGCATCGTCATGGCAGTGCTTCTTCACGTCCTGGCTGAACCCATCGTGCGCTGGACGCGCATGCCGCTGTGGGCCGCCGTCCTGGTTGTCGTCCTGCTAATGATTGGAACGTTCTCAGCCGCGGGCTGGTTTCTGGCGCCGTCGGTCTCGCAACAATTTGCGCAGCTTGGACAGGACCTTCCGGCCGCCATCGATCGCGTGCGGGCGCAGTTGGAACAATTCGGGTGGACCACCTGGCTCATGGAAAAAGGCGCCGACAATGCGAACGGACAAAAAGTGCTTTCGCAAGCCACGCGTGTCTTTTCAATCACCATGACCGCTGCGGCAGCTATCGCGATCGTGTCGTTTCTTGCGCTCTACATGGCAGCTCAACCGGACACTTACGTGAACGGGGCCATTCGTCTTTTTCCGGTTTCATTTCGGCCGCGGGCGCGCGAAGTCATGACGCAGCTTTACCGCACGTTGCGCATCTGGCTCCTGACCAAACTCGTTTCCATGGCCTTCGTGGCCGTCTGTGTCGGAGTTGGGCTGTGGCTGCTCAAAGTGCCACTCGCGCTCGCCCTGGCAATCGTCGCGGGCTTGCTCGAGTTCATACCGACAATCGGTCCGTTGCTTTCCGCTGCGCCGGCGATGCTGCTCGCATTCACTCACAGTCCCATGAGCGCGCTCTACGTCGGCATCCTCTACTTCGCGGTGCAATGGATACAGAACCACGTCACCAATCCGTTGCTGCAACAGCGCACGTTGTCATTACCGCCGGGAGTGAGCCTGGCCTTGGTGGCGTTGCTCGGGGCGCTGTTTGGTTTCGGCGGCCTGCTTCTCTCGGGCCCACTCTCTATTGTCGTGCTCGTGCTCGTGAAAATGCTTTACGTGGAAGAGGTGCTCGAACGTGGAAGGAAACGTTTCGCCGATCGTGATCACATTAAATCACTTTCTCCCGTGCAACGCCACGCAGGCGGTCCATCATGAAGCCACCCGTGAGGAAGAAGCGTTTACCAGTCATCGGTGCAGCGGCGCAATTCGCGCAGACCACCCGGCATTGGGGGCCGAGGCTGTATCGCACCGTCATGCACGAGGTCGCCACGCC
>DATHEW010000090.1:0-2466 GCA_035318425.1 Candidatus Acidiferrum sp.
CCGGTGCGCTCGTTGATGATGATGCGCGCGGGCGTGTCCGGCATGACTTCGACCGCTTCCAATCGCGCGATGAAATCGACCGCGAGATTCTGCGCACCTGCCGGCAATTCCACCCGCACTGAAGTGGCATCCATCGCGTGTGCGCTGTTCGTGAACAGTTCGTTGATGGCGGCACTGATCCGCGCTGCTGAAGTGAAACTCGGTTCGCGCAGCAAAAACTCGATGTGATTATCGTGGACGATCGTCGCGGGAATCTCTCGTTCCACGAGAGCGCCACCGATGATCTGCGCCACCGTCGGATGATTCTTCGTGACCGTTGCGCCACCACCGCCGCCAGTGCCCGCGGAAAATCCGCCGACAGAAGCCGCGCCTTGCGCGACCGCGTAAACCTTGTTGTCCGCGCCGAGCAGCGGAGTCTGCAACAAAACGCCGCCTTGCAATGACTTCGCGTCGCCCATTGATGAAACCGTCACATCAAGCCGCGCGCCGGACTTCATGAACGCGGGGATGTCCGCCGTTACCATTACAACCGCGACGTTCTTGGCCGAGATCGTGGAGGCCGGAATGTTGATGCCGTTGCGCTGCAATAAGTTCGCGATGGTTTGCTTCGCGTAAACCGGATCCTTGTCACCATCACCCGCGAGACCGACGACGAGGCCGTAGCCAACGAGTTGGTTGTCTCGAGCGCCGGCCACCAGCGTGAGATCCTTCACGCGCACGCCGGCTGCGCCGACCGACGAGCAAGTAAGCAACAGAGCGACTGCGCTCGTGAGAACCGTCAGAAGCTTGGGAGTCATTCGCATGAAAATCTTTCGGTTCAGAATGGCGAAACTTTGTCCCAGATCTTCGTGAACCAGCCTTTGCGCTGGTTGTCCGAGATGGTTCCCTTGCTCACGAATTTGATCGTCGCGTCCGCGATATTGTAGCTGAACACCGTGTTGTTTCCCGCGATGTCTTCGGGACGCACCGTTCCGCGAAGGATCGCGGTCTGCTGCTCGCCGGAGAACGCTGTTTCACGCGAGCCTTCGATGATCAGGTTGCGATTCGGCAACACATCCACCACGCGCACCGCGATGCGGGCCACGATCTTTTCGGAATTGTTGATGGCGCCGCCGCCATTGAAGTCCGACTTCGCGTCGAACTTCATCGCGGGCAGTTTGCCGCCCTTGGTCAGCCATCCGGTGTTCGCACTCTGGGGATAAAGAAAACTGGAAATGCTCGCGTCCACGCCCGACTGCTTAGAGGTCTTCGTGTTGTTGTCCTTCGCGGTCGTCGTGCTTTCCTGGACTGCGATCGTGAGAATGTCGCCGACAGCCACCGCGCGTTTGTCTGCAACGAGCGGCCGCGCCACGTCATCCTTCCAAAGCGAATCAGCCGAAACGCTAAACGGAAACAGGGCGAATGCGAACAACATCGCCACGCCCGCAGCCCGAGGGCTGATGTTCGCGACGGATGGTTGATTACAAGCTGACGACAATGGTTTGATCATTCTGCACCTTTCCTCGGAGTTCACGACGGGTTTGCGGATTACGGATACGAATCACCTGACCGGGCACGCCATCTTCCAGCACTTCCACTTTCATCGAGATCGCGAGCACGCCATCCAAAACCATGGCCTGGGCGCTTTGGCCGCGACGCATGGCGGGTTTTGTTTTGAGCGAGCGCGCGAGCAATGGAACGTTCGCGCCAACATACTCAGCGATTTCAATTCCAGGATCAGCCACGTCGAATTCAGCGAGCGGTTCGCGCAGCATGAGCACGTCGCGACGTTCACGCGTAAGATCCGCGTCAGCCAGTAACGCGCCCCGGCGCAATGCCGTACGGCTTGCCCAAACCTCGCGCCAGACTTTTGCGATCAATGAAACCTGCCACGTGCCGACTGTTTCGTTCGTCGTCACCAACTCAAATCGGCACACGAACAACGGCGCGACACCGTTCGCCGGCATCTCGATGATCTTCAGCGTGAGCGGTTCGTCAGGCACCATCACTTCGTTCCACACGCGGGCGAGGCGCAGCTCAAGGTCACCGCGGTCCTTGATGAAATCCGTTTGGAACTGAGTCGTGAGCAACACTTTCAACGCTTCTTCATCCAGCGAGCGCACGCGGCGCGTGACGCGCACTTGATCGGCCCCGAGGCAATTCGTGAACGCGCTGTCAGACGTGCGGACCAATGCGGCCTCCACTTGCTTGCGCGAGAGCGTCAACGTTTGCCCGGCGCGCGGCGCGGCGGCGATGCGCACGTGCGGCGCGACGGCATTGGTGCTGGAAAGAATTTCGTCGAGGAACACGCCGACTCCGCCGACTTGCGCTTCGGTCTGCAACTGGAAGCCGTCGAGCGCGAACACTTGCGCACTGATGGCGAGAAGAAAAATGGCGATGAGTTGTTTCATCGGCGGAGATTATTGCTCTGCTGCATCATCTCGTCCGCGGCCTGGACCGCCTTCGAGTTCACTTCATACGCGCGCT
>DATHEW010000091.1:0-3268 GCA_035318425.1 Candidatus Acidiferrum sp.
ACGAGCGCGCACTCGGACCGCGCTCGCGAGCAGGCCGGCGTCGAGCCTTGCGTTGGTGCGCGCCGTCGAGGGTGGCAGGATTGAGGCGAAAGAACTTCCGCCCGAGCTGCTGCAACGAATGGTTCGCCACAACAACGCCGAGCTATCCTCAGCGATCGAGAAGCGTTGGGGAAAACTTCAGGCGCAATCATCCGAGGAAAAGCTCAGCACCATCAATCGGCTCAAGCTGGTGCTCAATCCCAGCGGCACGACGCTTCGCTTCAAGGGCGATGTGGTCGCCGGCAAGGCGCTCTACACGCAGGCGTGCGCGAGTTGCCACAAGCTGTTCGGCGAAGGCAATCTTCTCGGCCCCGAACTAACCGGATCAGAACGCAAGAACACGGATTGGTTGCTGTCGCAGATCGTCGATCCAAGCGCGTTCATTCGGCCGGAATACGTGAACCACACTGTGGAGCTGAAGAATGAGCGCTCGCTCAGCGGACTCGTAGTGGAGCAAAGCGACAGCGCCATCACGCTGCTCGACGCGCAGAATCAGCGCACAGTTTTGAGTCGCGCAGACGTGAAGGACATCAGTCCATCCACCACATCGTTGATGCCGGAAAGTTTGCTCGAAGCGCTGGAACCGCAGCAGGTGCGCGATCTTTTCAGCTATCTGCAATCCAATCCGTGAATGGCTTTCGTGGCCAGGTTAGGGGCGCTGTCCTCAGCGCGCCGGGCGTGCGCGAGAATCGAAACGGTAGTAAACGATCCACCCGCGGCGCGGTGAGGACACCGCGCCCTACCATCGTGGTGTGAATTGACCTCCACCTCAGCGCTTCTTCTTCAGTTCCGCTTTGGTTTCTTCCTGGAGCGAATCGATCTCCGCGCGCAACTCGTCCTTCGTTACCGAGCTCATGCGATCGATAAAGAGAATGCCCTGGAGATGATCGAATTCGTGCTGCACGGCTTTGGCGAGCAAACCACCGGCGCGGAATGAATATCGATTTCCATCAACATCTGTCGCGGTCACATCCACTTCGCCGGGGCGCGTCACGTCGCCGTAAACTTCCGGAAAGCTCAGGCAGCCTTCGGGACCGGTGACCGGATCGCCGGCCGGCTTGATCTCGGGATTGATCAGCACGAGCGGCATTTGTTTCTCCGGCTCCACCGACTGGCCATCGACCTTCATCGCAGAGGGCCGATCCTTCACCCCGGTCACATCGATCACGCACAACTGGAGCGCGTGACCGACTTGCTGCGCCGCGAGTCCGACACCGTGCGCGTCGTACATCGTTTCGAGCATGTCGGCGGCGAGAGCCTTGATTTCAGGTGTGATGGAGTCGATGTGCGCGCCTTTCTTGCGCAGCACTGGCTCGCCGTATTGGGTGATGCGGAGTTTCATTCAACGAGGAAGCTCAAGAAGGTAATCTCTCATCACGCGATCGGTGCGGTAGGAACAGCCACGCCAGCACTGCTGCTACCATGAGCATTGCGCCGGAATAAAACACTGCCATCGCCATGCTGCCGAAAACATCGAGTGTGGTCTGCCACTGCGGGCCCCAAACCGCTTTGGGGTTCCGCCCGAATGTCGTCAGCCAGGAAATCGCGTCGTGACTGCGCATGTCGAGAATTGCAAATCTGAACACCGTGGCGATCGAGGCAACGCTGAAGCCGACAGCGAACACAACAATCTGACGTCGTTGATTGTTCATGAATTACAGGACTTCTTACCTCCCACTCGGCCAATCACGCAACATCCCCGCGAGATTGGTGACGCTCGGGCTCGCTGCGTTGCGAACATAAAATCCACTCGTGGTCACACCCGTGAGCACGGCCATCTCGTCATCGAACCCGAGCAACTTGCCGAGACAGAAGCCAGCGTTGAAATGATCGCCGGCGCCCGTCGTGATCAATGGCTTCGCGATGTATGGCCCTTCCACCGCAGAGAGAACTCCGTTGCTGATGGCAAAAGCATACGTCACGGGATGAACCACCAGCGTGCGCACCGGAACCTGCCGCGCAATTTCCTTCGCGACGGCGTAAAGCCCTTCGCGGTCACGCCGCGTCATATCCAATTCAAGCACGCCACCGATCTCCCACGCTTCCTTCTCGTTCAGGCCGAGAATTACGTCGAAGTATTGCTGAAAGGCGACGACGAGTTTGAGCGCGCGCAGGATGTCTTCGCGCGTGCGCTTCTCGGGATCGGCGAGGTCGATGAACATGGTGCGGCGCGGTCCTTTGGCGTCGGGACAAAGCTCTTTCTGAATGGATTCCCATACGTCGCTCATGAACGGAATCATGGTCCAGTTCACGAACCCCACGAGGTCCGAGCCGAAGAACCTTTCGCAAAACTTCTCTCGCCCGAAGCGCTGCTGAATATTCGGCCAGGTTATGTCGTTCAACTGCGAGGTCTTGCCAATCATCACCTTGCCATCTTCAAATTCGAGGGCGTCGGTCATGCCCGGTGCGGCAATCGAAATCACTTCGGCTCTGGTCGCAAACTCTTCGAACACTTCGTGCAGGTGCGGATGTCCGAGCGCGCCGAGATACGTCACCTTCATGCCGAACGACGTAAGCGCGTTGGCCATGATCGGCCCGTTGCCGCCGAGCTTCACGCGCTGCACGACGGCTTCGATATTCGTGCTCTTGCCCGCCGCAGCGGCGATGCGTTCGGCGAGTTGCTCGATCTTCGGAATGCGCGTGTAATTTCTCGCATCGGTTCGCACATCGACGAGATGGATGATCGCGTCAACGAAGCCATCGAGGCCGACGAATGCTTTGAGCTGGGATGATTTCTCCACCGACGCGAGCAACCGCTGCGCGCATTGTTCTCTGAGTTGTTGAACTGACATGCGTTTCAATCTGAAGGCTTCGCGCGCTACTCGGCATTGACGCCAATCACGCTGAGGATGCGTTGAAGATCGTCTTCGTTGAAAAAGCGAATCTCGAGCGCGCCTTTGCCGGCCTTGTAGCGCAGGGCGACTTTCGTTCCGAACCGTTCGCGGATTTTGTTTTCGAGCGAGACGACATTGGCGTCACGCGAAAGAAGAACGCCGTTCGCCGGCTTGCCGCTCGTGGCGGGCTTCTGGATTTGCAGTGCGGTGATCAGTTGCTCGGTCGCGCGCACGCTCAAGCCTTCTTTGAGCACACGCTCGACCGCGAGCTTCTGTTGTTCGTCTAAAGGCAGCGACAGAATCACTTTGGCGTGGCCGACCGAAATCCTTCCATCGCGCACATAAGCCTGAATTTCTGGCGCGAGCTTCAACAAGCGCAACGCATTCGCCACGCT
>DATHEW010000092.1:0-22826 GCA_035318425.1 Candidatus Acidiferrum sp.
TAAAACTGGAAACTATTAAGCCTTCGCCAGAGTAGCGGCGGGTTTGGTCTTCAGCGCGTTCCTGGCCACGTTGACCAATTCTGCAAAGGCGGCCGCGTCTTGCGCCGCGATGTCCGCGAGAATCTTGCGGTCCAGTCCGCACTTCGCGGCTTTCAATCCTTCCATGAAACGGCTGTAGGTCAGGCCCGCTTCGCGCGCGGCGGCGTTGATGCGCGCCTGCCAGAGATAACGGAAGGTGCGCTTGCGCGTCTTGCGGTCGCGGTAGGCGTAATAGCGGCCGTGATCGATCGCGTCGGAAGCGTAGCGGTAAAGTTTCGAGCGGCGCAGCCGGAAGCCCTTGGCGGCCCGGATCATTCTTGTGCGGCGCTTGCGTGAAGCTGGGGCGTTGGTAACTCGCATGGTTCGTTAAGAAGTTAAATCGTTTATGGTGAACTGAACGCTTAGCGCGTGAAGGGCAGGTTCTGTTTGATGCGATACACGTCGGTCTTGTCCGTGACGACGGTGCCGCCCAACCCGCGACGGCGCTTTGCGCTCTTGGTTTGCAGCAAATGACGCTTGCCGGCGCGCGAGCGCAGCACTTTGCCGGTGCCAGTGATCTTGAACCGTTTGGCCACGGATTTTTTCGTTTTGATACCCTTCGGGCGACGCATAAATTCAGTTCCTTCGAAAAAGAGCGCGCAATATAGGAACCGGGTAATGGCGGCGCAAGCGGTATTTTCCGCCAACGGACACTCTCAGCGCGGAGCGTGGCGAGGTGCGCGATTCCGTGAAAAACGACGGAGCAATCCCGTTCCGACGCCGGCTCCGCTCAACCGGAGGAACGATCCGTTGGGCCGGAAGCAAATATCGGCTCCCTCCGCGAGCCGTCGTGCGTGGAGATCGTCGATCGCTTGATTCCGCCGGTGACACCGATCAGGACCAATAAAGACGCCGACAAGGCGCGCGTTTCGTCGCCGCTGAACAATCACCTGCTCCGCGCGAATGCGCGTCTGCGATTTCTTCGCGCCTTACAGGAAGCACGAGCGGAACGCGCTTTCTCAGCGTCAGGGAATCACATTCCCACGGATCTCTCCGCCGCTCGCGAAGCCGGAGTGGATGTTCACGTAAGTGATCCCATCGACAATGTGCGAGAGGATTGTGTCGGTGATTGTTTCACTGCCAATGAGAAAACCGGTAGTTCCAAACCCGCCGGCAAAATAATTCGCGTTATTCAAATTAATCAACGTACCGGCGGATACGCCGGGCTGCGCCGGGCCATGCAAGTGCGCGTTGTTCGCCGGTTGGATGAGATCGCGATAATGAAGCCCAATGGAGAATTGCCGGCCAAGCAATCCGATGTAACCGAAGCCGGTGGCCGGCGTGGTGATTCCTGCACTCGCACCATCGAGCGACACGGGAAGAATGGTGGGACAAAGCTGCCCGCGAACTTCGCCGCCAGGATGGTTCGTGGTGTGAATGTTCACGTAGAGATCGCCCGCGTAAAGATTGGTAATTTGAGAGGGCGTCAGTTGCAACGACCCGACGAACACACCCTGCGTGCTGAGCAGACCACGATGGTAGTTGGTGATGTGATGGAGAATGCCCACGTTGTTCGTGGTGTAAGCAGCGACGCCATGAATGTGCGCGGCGATCGCGGCGCTCTTTAAGTTGCGGTACATCACCTCGACCGTCAGCACGTTGCTTTGGAGAGTGCATGCAGCGAAACCCGACCCGGGCGTCGTCACATCGGGATTCTCCGCGATGCCGGTCATCTCAGCAGCGAAGGGCGACTCGCCGAGCACCGGAAGCACTTGTCCGCGCACCTCGCCGCCCGGGTAATTCGTGGTGTGAATGTTCACGTACGCCTTGCCGTCCACGATCGCAGCAATTTGCGCGGGAGTGAGATTGGTGCGGCCACTCAGAACACCCGTGATGCCGAAGCCGCCGACGGTCTGGAGGTGATACATGACCGGCGCCGTCGTCCCCATCGGTGCCGCGCCGTGGATGTGCGCCGCTATTCCGGTGCTGTTCAATCCCTGGTAATTGACGTGATACGTCAGTTGATTTCCGATCAACGTCAGCATGCCCAAGCCATAAGCGGGAGTGACGGTCGTGTTCGGACGTTCCCCGGCCCCGCTCAGCACCACGCGAAATGTCGTCGGCGTGATCTGGCCGCGGATTTCGCCACCAGCAAAATTCGTCGTGTGAATGTTCACGTAGGATAATCCACCGAGGATCGCCGCTTTGTTTGCATCAGTCAGCGGCACGGAGCCAGCGATGCGCCCATTGTTCGTGAACAAGCCGGTAATAAAGAACGGCCCGAAATCGATGATGACCCCGGTTGAGTTCGCCGTGTCCGCCGATCCATGTATGTGGGCGATCATGGTGCCGCTCGACAGCCCCCGATACGCGATGTCGAATTTCAGAGTGTTGGTGATCACTTCGAAAGTGCCGAAGCCATCACCCGCCGAAGCGGTTCCCGCCGCCGCGCCGCTCAAGCTGACGGTGAGCCGCGTGGCCGGCGCATTGGACAAATCGCGCACGCGAAAGAATGCGTGCGGGCCATCGACACCGACGACGATGTTGCTGCGCTGGGGAAAGGTCGCGATGGAACACCACGGGTCGTTCGGAAGGTTCGCGCGCTGAATCACGAACGGGCCACCGCCGCCCGTCACATCGAAACGCAGTTGCGAATTCGAATTCGTCGAGCGCACAGATTCAATGTTGATTTGCGCGGTGGTGAATGAAGCGAAGAACATGGCAGCCACAACGCCCAGCGTGGCCGCACCGACCGAGGCACGTGTTTTCATTGGTTGGTTTTCCTTGCGGGCGATCACAGCGAAACACCCCTGCAGACGCACGCCTTTTCTTTGGCACTACGGGCAACCACGTAGCCGCGCCATGCGCCAGCACGGATTGAATCACGTGAACGCTCCGGCAGGAAATCCCATCAGGAATTAAGCGAACTGTTCTTCTGGATCGGGCCGTACCGCACCGCCCTCGGCCTCCCAATTCTGCTCGGCAACTTCCAATTGTTCTCGCTGCTCCACGCGGCGCTTGCGGCAGTTGAACATGGAACTCACGCAACAACCGATGATGGTCAGCGCGGCAAAAATGACGGCGCTCGTCGAACAATCTCGTCGGTTCATAAATCCTCCGCGCCTACTTTACGTGCGCCGGCAGTTTCGGCAAATGGGCGGCCCCAGCCAATAGGTTCAGGCCACTGGCACAATCCCACGCGTGCGCTAAGTTCCGCCCGACAAAGGAGATTTTTATGCAGGCCACGATTGCCGCCAAACCACGCACGAAGCTTTTTGAGCATGTCTCGCCTTACGTCTCCCGCATCTCGCACCTGATCGTGAACAGCTACCTGATCGAGGACCCGGCGTCGCAGCGCTGGGTGTTGATCGACGCGGGACTGAAAACGTCCACCAGCCACATCATCCACGCGGCGGAAGAACGGTTTGGCGCGGACGCACGGCCCGAGGCAATCATTCTGACGCACGGCCATTTTGATCACGTGGGCGCGCTGGCCGGGCTGATTGAGCGCTGGAAGGTTCCCGTCTATGCGCATCGTCTCGAGATGCCGTACCTCACCGGACGCGCGAAGTATCCACCGCCCGATCCAACAGTTGGCGGCGGCATGATGGCTGTGATGTCGCGCTTCTTCACACGCGGCCCGATCAGCATCACGGGGCATGTGCGCGCATTACCTGATAACGGCGACGTGCCGGGCCTGATGCCGAACTGGCGCTGGCTGGCGACGCCCGGACACAGCCCAGGGCACATTTCGCTTTATGACGCGCACGAGGGATTGCTCGTGGCCGGAGATGCTTTCGTCACCACCAAACAGGGATCCGCCACCGCGGTGCTCATGCAACGGCAACATGTGAACGGGCCGCCTGCTTACTTCACGCCCGACTGGCGTTCCGCGCGCGATTCCGTGCGGGAGCTCGCGACGCTTGAGCCGGAGATTGCTGCGACCGGCCATGGCATTCCCATGCGCGGTGAAGTGCTGAAACGACAACTGCAAACGCTGGCGAAAAATTTCGAACGCAGTGCGATGCCGCGTCGCGGACGCTACGTGCGCAGACCCGCCGTGACAGATGAACACGGTGTGATCTCTGTCCCGCCACCGGTTCCCGACCCGTTGCCCAAAGTCGCGGCGGTGGTCTTTGGTGTCGTGGCGCTGAGCGCGTTTGGACTGCTGATCAGAAGCAGCGATCGGAAACGCCGTGCCGTGCGCTCACGTTCGGCATCTGCCAATCAGCGCGCACTGACCACGCGGTAGAAACGAATGGGAAATTGTGGCGCATCTGGGTCCAGCAACGCGACCATCTCGTTCGTGGCACCGATAACGTTCTGGAACGTTTGCCATGTCACCAGGTTCGTCGAGGCTTGCACGAAGAACTCACGCGCAGGATCGTTCGCGAAGGTTACAGACGGTGAGCACCCTGCGCCGGTGTAATTCAACGTCATCGGAATGACGAATGTGTTGGTGCCATCGATCTGGCGCGTGTAGGTGACTTCGTCCGAGAAATCACTTTCCAAACCATCGACGGCATAAGCAGTCACGGCCATGTAATACGTTTGGCCTGGTTCCATGCCCAAGAGAGGATAGCTCGTGCTCGCGCCGACATCGAATACCTGAACGTAGCCACGGCTCACCGTGCCGATGTAAACGCGATAGCCGGCCACTTCGGGCTCGGGACTTGGATCCCATTCAAGCGTGACGGCGGACGCACTGAGTCCAAAGACGAGACACGCAAGGAACACTGCTGCGTGCAGGAAATGGGTTGGGGGGGATTTTCTTTTTTTCATGCCGGGGGGAGCGACATGCCGAGTTGCCGTATCAGCAGAGATGAGCGAAAGAACGCGATCCGAAGGATCACACCCGTGACTTCGAATATCCCGCGCGGGGGTCGAGTTGAAACACTTCAAAACATGCACGAAGGATAAAGCGTCAGGGCGCCGGGGCTTCCAGATCAGCGAGGAACCAGTTGCAGCGTCGGAAGAATCTCATAGCGGCAATCAGAGATCCGGCGCGAACACGTACGGGTTCACCAACACCCGTTACGATTTCAAGCATGTTGATCGTGGAACGTGATTTCTGACGCTCGTGAGGAAGGAAAACTTCCCAAATGCAGAGTGTCCCTTAAACTCTGCGTGGCAACACCGGGGAGCTGTGGTGAATCATTCCTTCAGGGGACTCGTCCGACTCCTTTTCAGAATGACACCGACGGTTCGGAGGAAACATTGCCTTAGCGGAAGTAATGAAAAAAGTGCTCGTGATAGATGATTCGCCAGAAATTCGACTCATTATCGAGGAAACTCTCGGGATGTTCGGGTTTTCAACTGTTTCGGCGGAGGATGGGGAAACTGGCGTATCGCTCGCTCGACGCGAAAGTCCAGATCTCATCATCTGCGATGTGAACATGCCCAAGATGGATGGTTTCGAGACGCTCACCAAATTGCGCGAAGTTGAAGCCACCGCGTCGATTCCGTTCATGTTTCTCTCGGGCGCCGTGGACCGCCCGCAAATCCGCCGCGGCATGGAGATGGGCGCCGACGATTACCTCACAAAACCTTTCACCCCTTCCGAACTGCTCGCCGCCGTGAATGCGCGGCTGGAAAAGCAGAAGGAAATTCAGCGGCAGTCTGAGAAGAAGCTCGATGAGTTGCGTGGCAAGATGACGCTCGCGCTGCCGCACGAGTTGCGCACGCCGCTCAATGGCATCATGGGCCTCGCTAACATCCTCATGGAGGACCACACGAGTCTTGCTCCCGAAGACATTTTCGAGAATGCCAAGTTCATTCACGACTCGGCCCTGCGTCTGCATCGGTTGATCGAGAATTTTTTGGCCTACGCACAGATCGAGCTCATGTCCAAAGACCCGGGCTCTCTCATGGCCAGCGCAGCGGCGAGCGTAACGCGCGCGGACCTGACGGCCGTGGAAGCCACGCACGAGGCGGCGGAGCGGCACGGTCGTGGCGCCGATGTCGAAATCAATCTGGCCCGTGGGTCGGTGGCCGCGATCCAGGACAACTTCAAAAAAATCGTCGAGGAGCTCGTGGACAACGCGTTCAAGTTCTCGAATCGCGGCACGCCCGTTCGCATTGTTGGAGCACTGGAAGGCCAGCGCTACGTGGTGCATATCACGAATCTGGGCCGTGGCATGACCCCGCAACAGATCGGATCTGTGGCGCCCCACGTGCAATTCGAGCGGGAGAAGTTCGAGCAACAGGGCGCGGGGCTCGGCTTGATCATCGCGAAGCGTTTGACTGAGTTGAATGGCGGCACCTTTGTGATCCAGAGCACGCCGAACGTGGAGACCACGGTCACGATTTCATTTCCAGCGCGCCCCACGGCGTGAAGTAGCGAAGAGATGGGGCGTCAGCCCAATCTCTCGCGGTGCAGCAAATACCAGCGCACGGTTTCTCGCAACGCTTCGTCGAAATCCTGCTCAGGCTTCCAGCCAAGCTCGCGCATGATCTTGTGCGCATCGATCGCGTACCGGCGATCGTGGCCCGGACGATCCGCAACATGCGCGATGAGAGGGCGCGAGTTGCCACCCAGTTCGGGCGCGATTTCGTCCACGAAATCGCAGATCAGCTCGGCGAGTTTTCGATTCGGCCATTCATTGTGCGCCCCGATGTTGTAAGTCTCGCCAAGTCTTCCGCGATTCAGCACCAGCCAGAGCGCCGCGGCGTGATCGCGCGCGTAGAGCCAATCACGCACCTGTTGGCCATCTCCGAACAATGGAATGGAACGTCTCGCGATGACGCTCGCGATGATGACCGGGATCAACTTCTCGCGATGCTGATATGGGCCGAAGTTGTTCGCACTGTTGCTGATCATGGCGGGGAATCCGAAGGTCCGATGATACGCGCGGACCAGCATGTCGGCTGCGGCCTTCGTGGCCGAGTAAGGCGAACTCGGCGCGTAGGACGATTGCTCAGTGAAAGCACCGGTCGGCCCGAGACTGCCATAAACTTCATCCGTCGAGACGTGAAGAAAGCGCCTGCCGTCGAAATTCCCCTGCCAGTTTTCGCGGCACGCTTCGAGGAGATGAAACGTGCCGAGGACATTCGTGTGAACGAAATCATCCGGTGCAGCGATGGACCGATCTACATGACTTTCCGCCGCGAGGTGCATTACGTGCGTGATCGCATGTTGGCGCACGACACGATCCACGTCAGCGCGATCACGCAAGTCGATGCGCTCAAAGGAATATTTCGGATGCGTCGTGACCGCCTGGAGATTGTCGAGATTGCCCGCGTAGGTAAGGCAATCGAGGTTCACGAGCCGCGTGATCTCGGCGTGATCGATCACATGTTCGATCAAATTCGCGCCGACGAAACCCGCGCCGCCCGTTACCAGAAGGTTCATTGCACACCCACAACTACTGCGCGCCCGTCCGCCGGAACAGCAGTTTCGGTCGTTCAGCGAAAGCGCAGTTCAGCGATCCAATCGGCGACAGCGGCTTCATCCAGCGCGGCGGTCTCCTGACGAAATTTCTCCGGCACACGATTGCGCGCGTACACGTCACTTAAAAACGTCGTGGTGAATTTCTCGCCCGTGTTGTGAACGAGGAGTGGATTCGTAGCGGCGATGGCAGCCGTGCCTTCGAACGCGCCGAGCTTTCGCAGCCCCGGCGCGAACAGGTCACGCGCAAGCAATTCACGATCATTCGCGGAGTCGAGCTGCGCGCAATCGGCGACCACAGCGTCCGCGGCGGGCGCGGCCAGCAACGTCCACAAACCCGCACGACCGCTGCCGCACAAAATCACGCGTCTGCCTTTGCTGTGCGCCTGAGCGAACGAGCACGCCGTCACAATATCCTGCACGCGCTCCTGCACGTCGGTGCGATTGTAGCCTGTAAAAAAGTTCGTGAAGTAATTGCGCGCCTTCGCTGCAGTCTCGTCGGCGAGTTCACCGGTGAGAAACGTATCGAGGAGGAGCACCGCGGTTTCTTTCTCGATCAATTGGCGGGCCAGGCCCTTCGGCGCGCCGCTCTCGTCGAGATACGCGGACTTGCCGTCGGGATGAACAAGGATCGCCATTGTTCGCAACGGATCATGCCGCGGCGTGATCAAAACCGCGGGAATGCGATCACCGCGTCCGTCCCGCCCAATTGCCAGAATCGTGATGGTGCAGTCCGGGAGCTTGGTGATCTTGCCTGGCTCCACAAGCAGCCGGCGCTCCGTGGAATCGATCTGCAGGCTGCGTCTCCACGCCGGCAACATCTCTTTTCGATACTGCGCCAACAGCACCGGATTGGTTGGCTTGTGGCTCCACAGATCATTGGTCGCGCTGCGGATCAAGTGCGCGGTCAATTGTTCCTCGGTCGCTGCATCCGGCGGGAGTTTGCCGTCCGGAAACACGCGCAGGTCAGCGTCCGGCTCTTTGGTATAAGGCACTTCTTTCAACGCGTCCGGATCAGGCGCGTGCAACAGCCATCGACCAAACCACGCGTACACCGCTTCGCGACTCGTCTGGTTGTAATTGTGGTTGAAATCGAAGCGAACGAACTTCATGCGATCCTCCGCGCCCAGCAACTTGTACACGCTCGCGACCGCCGGCCCTTCTACTGTGAGTATGCTCTTCGTCCAGTCACCCGTGGCAGCGACGAGCAACTGCGGACGCGGCGCGGCGGCGGCGGAGATTTCCATGTTCGAATAATCCACTCGTAATCCCGCGACATTCTCGCACGAGCAACCTCCTTGCATCGAGTGCGACACCATGACAATCGGCGCCTGCGCGGCCATCCGATCATCAATCGCGCCGAGCATGAAGGTCTGCGTGCCGCCGCCGGATTCGCCGGTGCAGGCGAGACGCTTCGGATCGACGTCCGGAAGCGAGGCGAGAAAATCCAGGGCGCGAACACTGTTCCATGTCTGCAATCCCATCTGGCTGATGTGCCAGAGTTGGTTCGTGGGATCGTTCGCGAAATGACGATGTGTCCGATAGCCGGGCTCACCAGGAGCGGTCGCGAATTGCGTATCGTTGTATCCGATCATGTCCCACGAGAGCGCGACCATTCCCTGCTTCGCGAAGTTGATGCATCGTGCCACCGCGCTGCCGTCCTTCACGTCCTCAAGACGGCCCTTCGCCCAATGACCATGCGGATTCAAGATGCCAGGGAATGGTCCCTTCTTCCCCATCGGCCGGTACAAATTCCCCGCCACGTAAAATCCAGGATAGCTTTGAAAATAAACCTTCTCCACCGAGTAGCCATCGCGCTCGATGCGCCCGAATATCTTAGCGTTCAGCGGCGTCTTCTCAGGCATGGGCCACAGGCCGCAGCTCACCAGAACCTGTTCGCGAATGTCCGCAGCGCGTCGCTCCCATGCGGCCTTCGAAGCGACCTCTGGAAATGATCGCAGCGTATTGAGAGTAACTGGCGCGCTCGCTCTCCTGTCTTTCGGCAGGAGCACGGCATCAGCGGCATGAGCGCCGCACGTCAGGGCACACGCCATCGCGGCGGAGCAGAAGTTGCGAAGACTTTGCATGGAATGCGCGGAGCTTAATTGAGACGCCGCGGACGTTTGGAGAAAATTCTGCGGAGGAAGTTTGGCGTCGCGCCCGTCTCGGCAGAGCGCAGCGGCGATAGCTCTTTTGGCGCGCGTAGAATTTCCGAATGGCCAATGACTCTGCCGTGCTTGAAAGCGTCGTCGCGTCGGACTTGCCGACGCAGTCCACATATCCCCGCGAAGGCCAATTCGTTCGAGTGAACTGCAGCGGCGGTGCGGTCAAAGCGCTACACTGCAGCCGAGATGAGCGAGCCGATCGGAGTCTCGCACACGTCCAGCCAGTAACTCGCCAGCGTTCTGAGTGTTTGCGGCAGCGTTGTGTTGTCATCGAGTTTCACGATGAATGAGTTCGCCCCAAGCTCGTAGGCGCGCCGCACATCTTCAGGAAGATTCGACGATGAGAACACGACCACCGGAATGATCTTCAGCCCCGGCTCCCGGCGCAGCCACGCGAGGAATTCGAAACCATCGACACGGGGCATCTTCAAATCCATCAGGATCAGTGCCGGCAATGGAAAACGGTCCCGATCCGAGTAATCATCCACGCCACGGAGATAATCGATCGCCTCCGCGCCATCGCCCACGGCCTGCATGTCACATTGCTTTTGCAGCGCGGTGAAGGCGCGCTTCAGGAAGAAGAGATCATTCGCATCATCCTCGACGACTAAAATGGTGGCTCGTTCATGCATCAATCGAGAACAGGTTTCCTTGCCGAAAAAACTACGTGGGCTCTCGTAACCCGTCAACGAACCGAAGTGGAATTTCTCCACACGCCCAGCGTCGCCAATTGCATTCGAGCGTGTTACGGAATGCGCGGTGGACCTGATTATCAAGATCGCAACACGCGTGGTGACGGAAGCCAGCGAGACGAAACCCGCTGACGCGCTGCTGCGGGCACTGCTCAAGGAAAGCAGGCTCCCGCGCGCCGATTCCGCGGAGGTCGCGGAACTCGTGTTCGCCTACTTTCGCTGGCGCGGATGGCTGGGCGCCGAGGTCGCGGCGGCACCTCAGTTCGAAAAAGCAATGGATCTCGATCAACGTTTCCAACGCGATCCCATCAGCTTCTCTGATGAAGAACTGAAACGCGCCGTTCCTGAATGGACGATGGACCACGTCGATGTGTCTGGCGGATGGCTCCGTTCGTTGCAGGCGCGCCCATCGCTCTGGATTCGAGCGAAGCGCGGACAGGGCGAACTGCTCGCCAAGCACTTCGGTGAAGGTTCGATCGCTGACGCGACCGTGCCGGACGCGGTGCAGTTCCGCGGGGAAACGGACCTGTTTCGCACGCCTGAATTCCATGCGGGCGAATTCGAGATTCAGGATATTGCTTCGCAGATCGTCGGCCTGCTCTGCGCGCCGAAGCCCGGCGAGACCTGGTGGGACGCATGCGCCGGAGAAGGCGGTAAGATGTTGCACCTCTCTGAGTTGATGGAGAACAAGGGTTTGATTTGGGCGAGTGATCGCGCGGACTGGCGTCTGAAGCGCCTGAAGCAACGCGCCGGTCGCGCCAAGGTCTTCAACTATCGCGCCGCGCTTTGGGACGGCAGCACCCGGCTTCCCACGAAAACGAAATTCGATGGCATCCTCGTCGATGCCCCGTGCAGCGGTGTGGGAACCTGGCAGAGAAATCCGCACGCGCGCTGGACGACGACGGCCAATGACGTGCGGGAATTGGGGGAACTGCAAAAGCAGTTGCTGACGAACGCGGCGGCGGCAGTGAAGCCGGGTGGAAAACTTATTTACTCCGTTTGTACTCTGACTCGGAGTGAAACCGACGCGGTCGCAGACTTTTGTTCGCAGGCGTTACGCGGATTCGCACCGCTTGCGCTGCCTGCTTTGCCCAATGAGCGACCAGCATCATCGGCCCGGAGGTGGATTTGGCCTCAGCAGTTTTTTGGAAATGGGATGTTTGTGGCGGCATGGGAAGCAGCGAAATAAGTTTCTAGTCCGAACGATAATAGTCGTCGATCAGCCCAGATTTGCTGTCGTCGAACTGCTTGTTCGGGCCGGCCGAACGGATCAGCACTTCACTGTTAGCGAAATAAATCTTCAGCGGCGTCCCCCACGGATCAACGATCTCCCCCTTGGCGTTCAGCTCAGCTTTCTTCACCGCGAGGATAATGATCTTCTTGGGGTTCTCGCCCTGGAGCAATGCCTTGGCGATCTCCGCATTGTTCCCCGTCGGATAATTGCCGACGTAAGTTTTGTATTGGTGGAAGGCTTCGAAAAGGTTGTCCACTTCACTGTTGAACTGGCGAACGGATTTCTCACCCATCCACTTGCTCGCAGTGCTCCAGCCCCACACTGCCCCAATCCCGAGCATGAGGATGACAACAATTAAGACAATCCGCCGAATTGCGACGCTGGTGTCATTCATGCCTGCTCTAATGCAGGTCTTTTGCCAACGGCGCAGCGGTGCTCGCGCGGACTTCGAGTTGCGCGCGCAATCGGCGCGTTTGCGGCGGCTCTCCTCGAAGCAAGCCTTCCATCAACTCCATCGCGGCAAATCCTAAACGCAGCTTCGGCTGACGAATGGTGGTCAGCGGAACGCGAAAGTATTCCGCGACGAGAATGTTCCCGAAGCCCGCGACTGAAATATCGCGCGGGATTTCCAGGCCCTGGTTCAACAAGACATTCGCAGCGCCGATCGCCACGAGGTCATTCACGGCTTGCACCGCCGTTGCGCCCGGATGCTCGTTCAGTAATTGCAATGCGGCTTTCTCACCCTCCTCGATCGTCCCGCCGGCGTTGAAAACCAACGTGTCATCGAGATCGAGCGATGCATCGCGCATCGCGCGGCGGTAACCTTCGTACCGCTCCTGGGCCTGCGGCGAAATCGGTGAACCGGTGAAATACGCGATCCGCTTGTGTCCCAGATCAATCAGGTGCTTGGTCACGTCGTAACTCGCCGTGATGTCATCCGTCTCGATGTTCGCGAAATCACTGCAGAACAATCCGCGGTGTCCCAGGATCACCGTCGGCACCTTGGATCGCCGAATCTCTTCGTACACCGCCGCGGTTGGCCGCAGCCGATACACAGGCGTAACGAACAATCCTTCCACCCGCCTCGCCAGCAAACGGCGGATCACCTTTTCCTCGCGCTCAGGCTGATTGAGCGTGTGCGCGAACAACAACTCATAGCCGAGCTCATGCGCGCGCTCCTCGATCGCCATGACGATGCGCGAGTAGATCGGATTGGTCGCGGCGGAGATTACCAGGCCGAAGAGCTTTGTCGCGCGGCTGCGGAACTGCTTCGCCGCAATGTCGGGCACGTAACCCATCGCGCGCGCGAGTTCCTGGATGCGCGCCTTCGTTGCAGGCGAAATATCTTTCTGGTCGCGCAGGCATTTGGAAACGGTCATCACCGATACGCCAGCGCGCGCCGCGATGTCCTTGAGACGAACCATGCTCGCGTTGACGGCGTTCGTGCTCATTCCACGTGTGATCCGCTCCACTTCAATTTCTGGCGCAGCGTCGCGAAGAATGATGCGCCTCGTGGCCGCAGCAAACGCACCGACGCGCTGCTCTTCCGAATCTGCACAAAATCCCCCGTGTTCATCGGCACCTGAACCTGGCCATCCACCGTCAGCATGATGTCCACTTTCTCGCTCAACACAGTGACCTGCACCGTCGCATCCATGCGCACGATGACGGAACGGTTTGAAAGCGTATGCGGGCAAATCGGCGTGATGGTCAGCACTTCAGCAGAAGGACTCACGATCGCGCCGCCCGCGGCCAGCGAATACGCGGTCGAACCCGTCGGCGAACTCACGATCAAACCATCACACCGATAGCGCGTCAGGTCTTCGGCATCGACGCTCACCGCGACTTCGATCAAGCGCGAGGTTGCGCCGCGGCTGATCACGAAATCATTGAGCGCTAATTCGTGAATCGGTTTCCCCTGCGCTTGTCCCGAGGCTTCGATCAAGGGTCTCGCCTCAAGAATGAACTCTCCCGCCCAGATTTGCTTTAACGCCTCCGGCAATTGATGCGCCTGCACTGCCGTGAGAAAACCAAGCCCGCCCACTTTTACGCCGAGGATCGGCGTCTCTGACTCCGCCGCATCGCGTGCTACGCTCAGCATTGTTCCGTCACCGCCGAAGACGAGGAGCAAATCGACGGTTCGCGCGAGTGACGAAACATCGGCGGTCGAAACACAACGAATGCCGCTGATCTGTGCGGTAATGGCATCGCACGCCAGCTTGCGTCCGCTGCGCTGAATGTGGCGGGCGGCTTGTTGGATGAGCGGACGCGTCTCCGATTTGCTCGGATTCGCGACCAGACCGACGCGGCGGATGCTCTCAGGCAATTTTTTCAAGCAGCACTAAAAATTCTTTGTTCCCTGCCGGCCCCCGCAACGGCGACTCAGTGAGCGCGCTCCAGCGCACGCCGTCCATCGCAGCGACGAAGCTTTCCAACTCACGCAACACACGCGCATGCACCACGGGATCGCTGATGACGCCCTCGCCGCGATCAGCCTCTTCCTTGCCGGCCTCGAACTGCGGTTTGATCAGCGCGACGACTTTACCGAGCGGCTTCAGCAATGCAATCGCGGGTGGCAAAACCTTGCGCAACGAGATGAACGAGCAATCGATCACCACCAAATCGACCGGTGAAAATAGCTGCGGAAAATGCGCCGCTGTCAGCGTGCGCGCATTCGTCTTCTCCATAACGATCACGCGCGCATCGTGGCGCAGCTTCCACGCGAATTGACCTTGTCCAACATCGACGGCGAAAACTTTTGCCGCTCCATGTTGAAGCAGACAATCGGTAAACCCGCCCGTCGAAGCGCCGAGATCAATCGCAATCACGTCCTTCACATCCAGAGCAAACTCGATCAACGCGTGCTCCAACTTATGCCCGCCACGGCTCACGAACTTGTCGCCCATGGTGAGTTCCAACGCATCCCCCTCTTTGACAGTGTCACTCGCCTTGGCCGCGATCTGGCCGTTCACGCGCACGCTTCCCGCCATGATGGCGCGCTTCGCCTTCTCGCGGCTTTCACACAAGCCGCGATCAACAAGGGCCTGGTCGAGTCGCATCCGCACGCGGCACAGCGTGGCAAAACAATTCTGATGAGAGAAGGAGAGCTTCTCCGGCGCGAGAAATATAGCTTGTGGGCAACGTGGCCCTTTGGTGCTCTGAATGCAATCTCGCCATGACTCTCGTGCTTCAACTTGCAGTGTTGGCCTCGGCGGCTGGGAACTGATTCTTCTTTTCGTAAGCGCGCTTTTCGCTGTGTTCTGGATTCGCATGATCGTGGACTGTGCCACCAAAGAAACGGACACGAATACGAGGCTCATTTGGATTCTGATTCTTCTTTTCGCTGGGTGCTTGGGAGCGCCCATCTACTACCTCGTGCGCAAGTTACCGCGAGACGCCAGGGAGTAAGGCGCTTCTACTTCACGCTCGCTTTGCTGCACTTCAAAAACTTCTAGCCGATCGCTCTCTCCTGCCCCACATTTCGCCCTCGCGCGGGAATCCCGCACACATGAAAGCAAAGATCATCATTACTCCGAAGAAAGCCGTCGTTGATCCGCAGGGAAAAACCGTGCAGGGCGCGCTCGAACACATGGGCTACAGCGGCATCGGCGCGGTGCATGTCGGCAAATATCTGGAGATCGAACTCGCGGGTGCCGACAAGGAAGCCGCGCGCAAACAGATCAACGACGCGTGCCATAAGATTCTGAGCAACCCGGTCATCGAGGACTATCATTTCGAGATCGAATGAACTTCGCCGTCCTTCAATTTCCCGCTTCGAACTGCGACCAGGACGCCGTGCATGTCCTCAAGAACGTGCTCGGTCACTCAGCCAATTTGGCGTGGCACAAGGACACGACGCTCGGGAACGCCGATGCCGTGATCGTGCCCGGCGGATTCAGCTACGGCGACTATCTACGCACCGGCGCGATCGCACGCTTCAGCCCCATCATGCAGGCGGTCAAAGAGTTCGCTGATCTAGGCGGACCTGTGCTCGGCATCTGCAACGGATTTCAAATTCTCACCGAGGCCGGACTGTTGCCGGGCGCACTCGTGCGCAATCGCTCGTTGCAGTTTCGCTGCGAAAACGTCTTCCTCAAAACCGAGTCCAACAGCACTCCGTTCACACAGACGATTCCTGACGGCAAACTTCTGCGCGTGCCGATTGCTCATGGCGAAGGCTGCTACTTCGCTGAGCCCGAGACGCTCGCGAAGCTCAACTCAAACGGACAAGTGCTCTGGCGTTACGTGGATGCCCAAGGCAACGCGACTGAAATCGCAAATCCGAACGGCTCGTTGGAAAACATTGCGGGCGTCTGCAACGCCGCGCGCAATGTCGCCGGCCTCATGCCGCATCCCGAGCGTGCCAGTGAAGGTTTGCTTGGAAGCGCCGATGGACGTTTGATCTTCGAGAGCCTCGTGAAGTGGATTGAGCAGCGGCACGCGAAAGCAGCCTGAGCCGCAAATTTCTTTTCTCCCCGCGGCGCGCTCCGTACTCTCCCGCACTTCAATGACGCCGACGGAAATACTTTTGCGGGAACTGATCGCGCTCCCCAGCGTGAACCCGGCATTCGTTCCGCTAAACGACCCGAACAGCGGCGAAAAAACTGTCGCCGATTTCCTCACGTCTATTGCTGCCACTGCGCGATTGGATGTCGAGCAACGCGAAGTGTCTCCTTCCCGATCCAACGTGTTGATTCGTCTTTCGCCATCCGGTCCCGTGCGACATCGCGTCATTCTCGCGCCGCACATGGACACGGTTCCCGCGGAGAATTTTGTGCCCGTCACGAAAGGCGATCGCCTGTTCGGCCGCGGTGCCTGCGACACCAAAGGTTCGATCGCCGCGATGTTCACCGCGCTTGCGTCCGTCGCGTCGAACAGTTCACGTCCGCAAAACACCGAGATCGTCCTCGCGTGCCTGATCGATGAAGAGAATGGACAATCCGGTTCACGCGCGCTGACAGCGCAAGGCTTGCGGGGCGATCTCGCGATCGTCGGTGAGCCTACAAAGGTGCGTGTCGTCACGGCGCATAAAGGCGACGTGTGGCTGACCATTCGCACGCGCGGCAAAGCAGCGCATGGCTCGCGGCCGCATCTCGGCGTGAATGCGATTCACGAGATGGCTCGCGTCGTGGACGTCATCGAAAGGCAATACGCCGCCCGTCTCGCGCGGCGCAAACATCCACTGCTTGGCTGGCCAACTGTAAACGTCGGAACGATCCGCGGCGGCTCCCAGCCGAACATCGTGCCTGATGAATGTGAGATCAGTGTCGATCGGCGGACGATTCCCGGAGAGACGAACGCGAGTGTGAAACGCGAGATCACCACCCTGCTGCGCGCGAGCAAATTGCGCGCTCAAGTGCTCGACCAGAAAACCGCGCCCTGCTGGCCGATGGAAACTAATTCGAAAACACCGTTTGTGAAACGCTTCATCGAATCCATCGGCCAGCGGGAACTGAGCGGTGTCGCTTATTTCAGCGACGCCGCGATCTTCGCGCAAAGCGGCACGCCCGCCGTCATCTTCGGCCCCGGCGACATCGCGCAAGCGCACACGGTGGATGAATGGATTTCGCTGCGGTCACTCGAACGCGCAACGGCGAGGTTGAAGAAATTTCTAATTTCCCTGCCGTGATCAGAAAATTCATCAGCTCAGATTTTTTCCGCGCAAGTGCATGGATGATGGTCGCGACGTTCATTGGCGGCGGTTGCATGACGCTGGTCCAGATCGTCGCCGGCAAAATGGAGGGAGAGTATTTGCTCTTCATGACGCTACTCGACATACAAGGGCAGATCGCGATCCCGACACTTGGTGTCCAAACGGTTCTCGCTCACCGCATAGCTAGTGCGGAACACGAAAGCTCACGTGGTGCTGCTGCGAGCGCCGCGCGGTGGCTGCTCGGAGGGATCACTGTGCTCTGGCTCCTTGCCGCCCTTGGATTCTTGCTGTTTCGCCAACGGTTTCTGAATGCACTCGAAATCACGAATCCCGTCGCGCTCATTTTCATGTTGCTGTCGGGCCTCATGGGAATGATCACACCAATCATGGCCGGGCTTCTCCAAGGCAAACAGGATTTCAAATGGTTCGGGATCGCCACTTTGTTCAACGGCGTCGGTCGACTCGCTGGCGTGGCGGTGGCGGTGGTTTGGCTCGGGGCTCTGGCGACGGGAGCAATGATCGGTGTATTTATTGGCGGGGCAACGACACTTCTGATCATGGCGTGGCGAACTCGCGAACTGTTGCGGGCGCCGGGGTCGCCTTTGTTCGACTGGAAGCCGCTGGTGAAACAAATCCTACCGATCTCAATGATGCTCGGCGTGCCGACGCTGATGTTCACACTGGACTCAATTGTCGTGAAAAATATTTTCGGCTCTGCGGAGGATTACGGCCATGCACGAATGGTTGGTCGCACCTTGGTTTTTGTTACAGCACCGATGATCTACGTGATGTTCCCGCGGATCGTCCGAAGCGCTGCTCGGGCAGAACGGACCAACGTCCTCGCGCAAACCGTTGGCGCCACCGCGGTGGTGGGCGCCATAGGAGCGACGATCCTGACAGTTGTGCCGGAATTGCCCTTGCGCGTGCTTTGGGGAACCGCTCACTTGAGCGCAGCGCCACTGGTTCCATGGTTCGCGTGGTGCATGCTCCCTCTGGCGATGGCGAATGTGCTGATTAGCAATCTGCTTGCGCGCGAGCGGTACACTGCCGTGCCGTGGCTCCTCGCCGTCGCCGCTGGATACGGCGTAACGCTTTGGCTGCGCCACGACAGCTTGGTGTCAGTAATTCAGGCGCTGGGCGTATTCGGATTGCTGTTAAATGCTGTCTGCATCCTGTTCAGTTTACCGAAGCGCTCACCCACTACTGCGTCTCCGCCGGCGAATTTGCCGTAGGCATTTCCTCGAAATCTCCATCGCTCGGCTTGCGGGTGCCAGATGGCAGACCCATCCGCTTCCGTTTGCGGTAGAGCGTGGCGGGATCGATGCCGAGAATTTGCGCGGCTTCTCCCAGGCTCGATGAGCTCGCGATAATCCTGCGTATGTGTTCGGCCTCGAGTTCATCCAAAGACGCCTTTGAGCCGACATTCACGCCACTGCTCGACGGGCGATGCAGATTTTCCGGCAAATCGCTCAGATCAATTTCGCGCTTGTCCGCCAGGATCGTGGAACGCTCGATGACATTGCGCAGCTCGCGAAGATTTCCCGGCCACGAGTAAGTCTGCAACGCCTGCAAAGCCTCCGGCGTAAAGCTCGCGAGATCTTTTCCAACCTGCTGGCCAAAGAAACGCAGCCACTCCTGAGCGATGCGCGGCAAGTCGCCAGGCCTTTCACGCAAGGACGGCATCCGAACCGAAATCACGTTCAGTCGGTAGTAGAGATCTTCGCGGAACTGCCCGTTCTTCACGGCTTGTTCGAGGTCACGATTCGTCGCGGTGATCAGGCGGACATTGGCGCGGCGGAGCTTGGTCTCACCGACGCGCTCGTATTCCTTGTCCTGCAAAAGACGCAGGAGCTTCGGTTGGATTTCCAATGGCAGTTCGCCGATTTCATCGAGGAATAATGTTCCGCCGTCCGCCGCGGCCACTTTCCCGAACGTGTCCGACACCGCGCCTGTGAACGCGCCTTTGACGTGGCCGAACAATTCGCTCTCCAGCAATTCACGGGACAAGCTGGGACAACTCACAGTAACGCACGGCCGATCCGCCTGTGGACTCTTCTGGTGAATCCCACGCGCCAGCACGCTCTTGCCGGTGCCACTTTCGCCAAGGATCAGAATCGTGGCCGGTGTCGCAGCCGCTTTGAATGCGAGGTCATAGACCTTCTGCATGACAGGCTCGACGGAATCGAGGATCGGCGTCGGCGCTTCGGCAGAAACGCGCGATTCCAGCTCGGCGACTTTGTTTTCAAGCTGCCGCGTGCGCGCCACCTTCATCAACGCCTGCTGCAATTGATCGGGCGTGAAAGGTTTCGCGAGATAATCGAACGCCCCTTGGCGCATGGCCTCCACCGCCGTCTCGATGGTCGCAAATGCCGTCGTGACAATCATGGCGCAGCGCGGCTGCGCCTTTTGCAGCTTGGTCATCAACTCCAGACCATTCTCCTCGCCCAACCGTAGATCGAGCAGCGCCACATCGAAGGTGTCCTTTTCAAATTGATCGAGCGCGCTTCGGCTGTTTCCGGCCGCGGCGACCTCGTGCCCCATCGACTTCAACACTGGAACGATCGTGCGCCGTAAATTGAGTTCGTCATCAATGACAATGATTCGCATTTGGTATTTCTCCTTCTCCTTGCCCGAACCGTTGCTCACGAAATGACCCTTTGCAAACGGTAACGTGAAATTCGCACATCACGCCGGGTACAAAAAATCACCTTCCCGCCAGCGAGTAACCAACAACACGCCAGCACGGGAAGGTGAATGAAACGCCTGCGGTGCTCACCGCACTCGACGTCCGAATATCAGCGATACCAGGAACAGCACCAGGAACACCACGAACAGCACTTTGGCGATCCACGCTGCCGTTCCCGCAATCCCCGCGAATCCCAGGAATGCTGCGATGAGTGCCACCACCAGAAAAATAATGGACCAGCTTAACATATCGTTCTCCGTTCTTTTTGTTGCTCTTGCTCTGCTGATGATTGAGCTACCGATGTGCCAGTGCTGCGTCGAACGGAGATAAGCTTCCCCGAAGGTTAGAGTGCGTGTTGATTGCATGGCGACCGCAAAGACGGCGTGCAATTCGACTAACGCGTGCGGAAGGAAATGCGGGCGATCAGCTCCTTGCCGAAGCTGGATTGCAGACGATCGAGAATTTCTTTGCGTCGATACCGAACGATCTCCGAAAGCCACACGCTGCTGTCCACATCCACGAAGAGCGTGCCTTTATTGATCCCGACCGGCTGCGCATGGGCGGCGATGCTCGGATCAACCATCTCGTTCCACACGCGCACGATCTCGGCTTCCGCGCGGCGGCTCTCGATGCGAATGCCTTTCAACACACCACCCACGATGTCGCCCGCGGATTTCTCGCGGCGCTCGCGTTCTTTCTCGATCGGCGTGACGTCCAGTCCGCGCCACTCAGCGAGCGCGCGCTGTCGTGGGCTGCGTCTCGGCGGCCCGAGCGGTGGGATTCTGCGTGGCGGCGGCTTCATCAACTCGCGGTGGACTGTGCGCCGCATCGGCCCTTTCGTCGAGCACCAGCACGCCATGCGGCGGCAGATCATACGCGCCGCTGAACGTCTGGCCCGTGAGGAAGTCGTGCATCGGCTTGTAAAAGTGCAGCCGCACCGGCGAGTGCTGGTGATTGAGCAGGAAGAAAATCTTCCGACCGTCCCTCTCTCTCATGCTCACCTCCACAGTATCGGGAACTTTCAAGAGTTGATGCAGCCCCACCAAGCCGCGAACCCACACCACCAGGTCGTGATAGAAACTCTGATGACTCATCGTGCCGATGTAGATCGCGCGGCCGTTGCCAAATTCGTTCAACGTGATGGCCGGTTTGCCCGCGTAGAAATCTTTCGCGAACGTTGCGATGACCTGGCAGCCCTTCGGCTCGATCACGTCGCACCAGATGCGGCCCGGGTGCAGATGCGTCGCGGGAAAACTTCCCTTGAAACTCATGTGGTTCTCTTCGCCTTGCGGCAGCGGATCGAACTCCTTCACCTCAAGTCCGAACAAATCCGTCATGTCATGAGGAAACCCATCGTCCGGCGCCATGTGATGTTCATCCACCAGTCCCGTGTTGAACGTGCTGACGAGCGTGCCGCCGTTCTGCACGTAAAGCTTCAACAGATCAGCCTCGCCCGCAGCGAGCAAACTCAAAGATGGCGCGAAGACAATTTTGTATTGGGATAGATCCCCCGTCGGTCGTGCGAAATCGACCGCGATGTTTCGGTCGTGCAGCGCATTGTAGAACAGCTGGATGTGTTCGCGGTAACTGAAGAACCGCGTCGGCTGATTGACGAACTTCAAGTTCCAGTCGTTCTCGTGACTGAAAAGAATGCACGCTTCCGCCTTCACACAAGTGCCGTGCAGCACGGGCGCGAGACGTTTCAACTCCTGTCCGATCTGTTTGATCTCCTTGTACACGCGGCTGTCCGGGTCACCGCTGTGGGGCAGCACGCCGCCGTAAAATTTTTCCGCGCCGATGCGTGGCTGACGCCAGAAAAAGTAGAGAACACCGCACGCGCCGCGCGACACGAGCTGATGCGTGAAGAGTCGAATGACGCCGGGCCGCACGAGCGAGTTCGCCTCCTGCCAGGTCACGTTGCCAGCCTTCTGTTCAATGACCCAGAAGCCACAATCGCCGTTCGGAGTGCGCACGTTCTGCTTCTTCAGCGAGCGCATCATGTCGATCTCGCCCGCGAGTTCGCCCGAGCGCGTCTTGATCGCGGCGTTGCTGTCCAACGACACGAAGTCGAGCACCTCCGCCATGTCGAAGTGATCGAAGTTGCGCCAGAGCGCGCGCAAATTATTCGTCACGGGAATCTTCGGTGTGATCTCGCGCAACAACTCCGCCTGCATTCTCACGTAGGCAACGAGGGTGTCGCTCGAGAACCGCATCCAATCCATAATCAGCGCCGGATTGTGGGTCGTCGGAGCGCGCATCGGCATCGGCACGTCTTCAAAACGAGTCACGCGTTGCGTCCAGAAATTCAGCCCGAGCATCTGGTTCAGGCGCTCGGTCGTCTCGTACTTCGCGCGCAGCCAGTTGTGCCAGTCCTTGCGCGTCTCGGGATTGAACGATGTTTCCGTCTCATGCCCGCCGACGCCGTTGTCAATCTGCCAGGCGATGAGTTGTGAGTGATTGCCCAGCGCGCTTGCCAGCGCGCGAACGATCTTCTGCGAGTAGTCCCAGTAAACTCCGCTGTTCACACAATAGGCGCGGCGCGTTCCTTCGTGTCTCGTGAGACCTTGCGCATCGATCGGAAGAATCTCGGGATGCTTCGAAGCCAGCCACAACGGCGGCGCGGCGGTCGGAGTGGCGAGAACGACTTTGATCTCCGCCTTCGCAAACAGATCCATCACGCGCTGCATCCAATCGAACTCGAAGCGTCCTTCCTCCGGCTCGTAAAGTCCCCACGCGAACTCACCCATTCGCACCACGTTCACCCCAGCATCCACCATCAACTCGACGTCTCGTGCCCAGCGCGCTTCGGGATCGTCCGCAGTTCCGGCGTAAGGAAAAACCCAATGCTCGGGATGGTAATCGACGCCAAAATACATAGGCCGCCTCGGTGATGCGTCGAGTGTGCCGCCGTGCCCGACATGCAGCAATCAGGAAAACCGGCGGCTACGACCAATGGCGAACAAGAGGAACAAAGCCCAAATTGCCGCCGTT
>DATHEW010000093.1:0-14190 GCA_035318425.1 Candidatus Acidiferrum sp.
TGCGCGTCTGGAGCATGAACAGCTTCCCTTCCTGGATCGTGAACTCCACGTCCTGGACGTCCTTGAAATGCTTTTCGAGAAGCGCGCGGACCTTCATGAGTTCCGCGAACGCTACCGGCATTTGCTCCTTGAGCTTCGATACAGGTTCGGGAGTGCGCACGCCGGCGACCACATCTTCGCCCTGCGCGTTGATCAGGAACTCGCCGTAAAATTCGTTGGCGCCGTTGGCCGGATTGCGGGTGAACGCGACGCCGGAGCCGGAGGTTTCGCCGGTGTTGCCGTAAACCATCGCCTGCACATTGACGGCCGTTCCCCATTCGGTTGGGATGTTGTATTTGCGGCGATAAACGATCGCGCGATCATTCATCCACGAACCGAACACGGCGCCCGCTGCGCCACGAAGCTGGTCCCACGGATCGTTAGGAAACGCTTTGCCCGTGCGCTCTTTGACCAGGGCCTTGAATCGTTTCACCAACTCTTGCTGATCTCCAGCAGTGAGTTCGCTGTCGATGATGTCCTTGTGATACTTCTCGTGCTTGAACTCGTGGATCACGACTTCGAAGGGCTCGTGGTCTTCACCGGCGCGCTTCTGCACGCTCATCACCACGTCGCCATACATCTGGATGAAGCGGCGATAACAATCCCACGCGAAGCGCTCGTTCTGAGTCGCCTTCACCACCGAGAGCACCGTCTGGTCGTTGAGGCCGAGGTTCAAAATCGTGTCCATCATGCCGGGCATCGAATCGCGCGCGCCCGAGCGCACGGCAACGAGCAGCGGCATGCCGGTGGTGCTGCCAAATTTGCAGCCCATGATCTTCTCCATGTTGGCGACGCCCGCTTCCATCTGCGATTGGAGTTCCTTCGGGTAAGTCCGCTTGTGCGCGTAGTAATAAGTGCAGACCTCGGTGGTGATCGTGAACCCGGGAGGGACCGGCAGACCGATGCGCGTCATCTCGGCGAGATTCGCGCCTTTGCCGCCGAGCAGCGGTTTCATGGAGCCGTCGCCGTCGGCTTTTTTATTGCCCCATGTGTAAACGTATTTTGGTGCTTTAGGCATAGAGTTCGATGTTTGAGGGGGCGAATTTTTCTTGGCCGCCCCGAAAATTGAGGCGCGACAGTAGCAAGCATCAGGGGGGTGTCAACGCTGACTTGGGCGCAAAAGCCCGTTTCGCAAAATACAACGCGAGATTGGCAAGCGACGGCGAAAAAGGCCCGTCAACACGGATCAATTCTCGCGTGCCCGCCGCTTCTCTTTTGCGTCTTGAGTGAAGATGTTGAAGAGCAGAATTCCTCCGCCCAGGGCCGCCAGCAGAAAGAAAATCATGGCCAGTCCCGGATAACCCCACAGCGTGAAATCCGTGGGCACTCGCATCAGAAGGGCGGCGCCCACAATCATGGCGGCGAGGATCAATCCGGCGGTGATGCGGTTGGCCGTGTGACTAATCCCTTGCAGGATGAGATGCCTATCGCGCGGGCGAATTTTTAGTTCAAGCTGCGGCGCTGCGATTGAGTCGAAAATTCTTGAGAGCCGGTTTGGCAGGGCGCTGAGGAACTCTTTCACCTCCAGCGCGGAGGAATACATGCTCGCCGATGTGAACTGGCTCTTCACTCGTTGCTGGAGAATGTCCGAGACGTTTCGGCGGATCGCATCGTTTGGATCAAATGTTGGGTGCAGCGTTCGTCCCACTTGATCCAGTTGCAGCAGCGTTTTGCCGAGCATGGTCAATTCAGTCGGCGCGAACAATCCGCTCTCGGCGGCGGAGCGGCAAACTTCCAGGACGGTCGAACCGACCTCGATCTCCGAAAGTCGGTTTCCCTTTTGCTCCGCGATCAGTAGTCCGATGTGACGACGGAAAGCTGTTTCATCAAAGCGTTCTGCCGTCTCGCTGATCTCAATCGCGATCGTCGCGGCCTCTTCGCTTCGGCCGTCCGCAATGGAAAGCAACAATCGAATGAGTTTATCCTGCATACCCGGCGCGAGGCGCCCGACCATGCCGAGATCGAGCAACGCAATCTCTTTATCGTCGGTCAGGTACACATTGCCCGGGTGCGGATCAGCGTGAAAAAACCCATCTACCAGAACCTGCTTGAGGTAAGCCTTGAACAATTCTTCCGCCAGCGCCGCGCCATCCAGATCGAGCCGTGCGAGTGGCGTTAGCTTCGTGATCTTGCGGCCCTCGACGTATTCCATCGTGAGCACCGCATGCGTCGTATAATCGGCGATCGGTTGTGGAATGCGGATGTGTGGAAAGTCTTTCAGGTTCTCGGCAATGACGCGGAGGTTTCCGGCCTCCCGTTGATAATCCAGCTCGTGCTCCAGCGTATGCTCAAATTCCTCGAGCACCTTCTCGAACTGATACCGCCGCGCGAGCTTGGTGTGCTGCTGGAGCAGTTCAACGATCTCCTCGATGACCTCGAAGTCGCGCCCAATCTGTTCCCGAATGCCGGGTCGTTGCACCTTGACCACGACATCGCGCCCGTCTCGCAATGTCGCGCGATGCACCTGTCCCAACGAAGCCGCCGCGAGCGGCTCTGCATCGAATTCAGCGAAGGCTTTCGAGATCCGCACGCCGAGTTCGCGTTCGATGATTTTCTCAACCTCTGCAAATGAGAACGGCTTCACACGATCCTGGAGTCTCGAAAGTGCGCGCATGTACGGCGCCGGAATAAGATCGGGACGGCTTGAAAGAATCTGTCCGATCTTCACGAACGTGGGACCCATTGCTTCAAGATCATTCGCCAGCTCTTCAGGACTTGGCCCGGAACCAGTGCCCAGAGAATCGCGGTCGCCGTTGCGTGGTGCGAACCGGTTGGTCGAACGAAACACGTCCGAGCCGGTGTATTTCAACATGAGGCGCGTGAGCTCTGAATAGCGTCTCCAATGTTGTGGTTTCAGCGATAGCATCGATCTCGTTCTCCTTTGTTTCCCGTTCGGGACGTTGGCTCAACTTACCGGCGCATCAGCCAAACTCAAGACTACGGGCATCCCCGCGTTGATGCGTCACTCGCGAAGGTCATCTAATCGTGTCATGAAGATGCTCTCGTCTGGCCTGCTCCTGCTGTGCGGTTGGATTTCCGTTTCAGCCGCTTCACTGGAGATCACCGCCGAGGCTGACACAACAATCTTTGTCGGGACCGTCAGTCCCGGTTCACCATCCGGCACGGAATTCGTTGCTGGCGCCACGCCGCGGGATGGATTCGCTCGCTCGCTGATCCGGTTCAACGTCGCATCCGTTCCGACGAACGCCGTGATCGATGCCGCTTCCGTTTCCGTCACTGTCACGAAGAAAGCTCTCGTCGCCACCGCGCCGCACAGTTTTGGACTGCATCGCGCCTCGCGCGCCTGGGACGAGGCCCAGGCCACCTGGACAGCGGCTGCGGCCGGTTCCGATTGGACAACCGCCGGTGGTGATTACGAGGTGGACGCCAGCGCGAGCACGCCACTTGATCTGGGCACCGGCACGTTCAGTTCCGAAACGCTCGCAACGGATGTTCAAGCGTGGGTGAGCGGCGATGCTTCCAATGTGGGCTGGATCCTTCGCACTTCTAACGAGAGCATCAATCAAAGCGCTCGGCGTATTGCGTCGCACGAAGCGTTCGATCCGAATACCCGGCCCAAACTCTCTATCACGTACCACGTCCTCGAACCTGCGGAAGAGATCACGATGGTGAACGCTCGCAACGTGGCAGGTCTTCTCGGGTTCGATTTCCAGGCCTCAGCCGGTAAAGCGTATGCCGTGGAATTTATCGATCAGATCGGGGCGCAATGGAGAACGCTCACCAACGTCAGCGTCCAGGCATCGACGCTCGCAAATGTTCAGGACGTGACGACGAACTCGCAGCGAATTTACCGCGTCAGCACACCTTCGCCGATTCCTTGAAGCGAGCGCTCGGCGTTCTTCTGCTCGAACTCTTTGCACCAGCCTTTGATCTCGGTGTCGTTGAAGATTTTTCCGATGACGCGACGGAGCAATCCCTTGAGGCTCGCGTTTTCGAGATCGCGCAACGAGCGGATGGCTTCCTCTTTGTAAGTTTCGAGCAAGGTCTTCGCGCGCTCGTCAGCTTTGAGCTCCGCGTAAAGAGCTTCGACGTCTTCGAACGAAGTGCCGGCCGGTAACTCGCGCCGCCACACGGACGCGAGCAATTGTTTCTGCGCGTCCTTCGCCTTCTCGTGAGCGATGGCGAGCAACAAACTTGGGCGCAAACCCGCAATGTCATTCGTCTCGCCACCTGTCCCAACGTCACTCAGGTCATCACGAATTTGGTATGCGATCCCGAGCGCCTCGCTGTAATCGCGCAGCACATCGGACACTTCTTCATGCAACTCAGCTCCGGCGTAGATCGCGCCGAGTTGGAGAGCGACCTCGAACGCGGGCGCCGTCTTCTTGCTGAAGATGTCGAGCACTTGCAACGACGTCATCGGCTCCGGCTTGCGGGCCCAGCAAAGCTCCGCGCCCTGGCCACGGCACAACTCGCGTTGCCCGCGCGCAGCGACGAGCAGCATGGCCGCTTTCTGTTGCGCGGAAAGTTTCGTCTCACCGATGAGCCGATAGCCTTCACCAATCAGCAGGTCCCCGACATTCAGTGCCACAGGGACACCGTGTTCTTCGTGCAAGGTCTTTTCGCCGTAACGTTGCGCATCGTTGTCTTCAATATCGTCGTGGATCAGTGAAGCTTTGTGAAAACATTCAACGGCAACTGCGATCTTGCGCAGGTCTTCCGGCAACGTTCCCGTCGCGGTGCTTTGCAGCGCACGATAGGCCGACACCGTGAGAAACGGTCGCCAACGCTTGCCCGCCCGCATGAGCCAGTCACGCGCGATCTTCTCGGTCTCGCCCTGCGCGTTGCCCATGATCAAATCCAGCGTGGCGGGCGTGAACCAGAAATCCACTTCGTCCCGCACCACGCCAAGATCGAGCCGGCGTGTCGTGTCGTCGCTGGTCAAATGGATGTACTCCCACACCCAATCGAGATCTACGGTCGTATCGATGCAGTCATCCTGGAGCAACGGCACCGCGACTCCGGGAATCGCCGCCGCCTCCATGTAAGGAAACGCGCGTTCCAAAACCGGCAGGCAACTCACGCCTACGATCGCTTCGATCTTCCCGGTTTGAATGAGCGACATGACGATGGCCGAGCCTTCCGCCACCAGCACGGCGTAGCCGAGTTTCTCCGCCTCGGCTTGAAGATCCTGGATGCTGCAAAGACCGCATTGTTTGCACAGCAAGCCAAACTCGTCGAAGGGCGCGGGACATTTCGCTTCCACGCGCAGGCATTTGGGCAACAGCAACAACCGTCGCTCAAACGGCACCTGCGCCAGAGCTTCTCGCCACATCTCATTGCAGATCAGGACGCCGATGTAGTCGCGATAGATCGCGTCGCACCCGAGCATCTGCACCACGCGATCGGCATGGACTTTCAACTCATCCATCGGGAGCGGCGGCACCGGATTGTACTCCGCCACGTAGTTGCGGATCGTGTGCAGGACGCGGCTGCGTTCCTGCGGCGTCTGCGGAATATTTTTCTTGGGTGCGCGAAAGCGCTGTTGCACGACGTGCTTCGGCACGGAAAACCCGATTGGTTGCGCGATGGAACTCATGTGTTCGGCCGTTGTCCCTGTTTAATGTTGCGTCTCAATGGACGCCGCTACTCTGAACTCCTTCAATCCACCGAGCAACGTTTGTTCGTGGTGAGAGACTGTAAATCGCGCGAGATGGTTACGCGGCGCATCGAGATGAACCGCAGCCAGATTGCGGATCTTTCGGTGTTTTGGGATCGCCACTCGCCGAGAGTTGCGCGGCCTTGGCACGCGCGGTCGCATCGTGGTCCACGTCCCGATACGCACCGAAGTCACTGAACCAATACTTTTTGGCGATGCGATACATCCAATGCTTCTCCGGCACTTCTTCGCCCGGGAGCCATTGGCTGAAGCGCGGCGTCATGGCATCGAGTTCCGCCATTGCGGTCTGGCGCACGGTGGTGTCGCGCGCGCTGTGTTTCACCACGAGTTCTTTCACGAGATCGGGACGTTCGAGCACGACGCAACCGCGCGTGGCTTTGGCAGTGAGCTCACGGAAATCGCGGAGGAAGACCGAACTGCGCATCGTTTCGTAAATCCCACGCGAGTCGCTGATGTTCTCTTTGGCGAATTGAAGAATGGGGCATGGCTCGATGTCACCGGTCGGGCTGATGTGATGGCTGATGCCGGTGGACATGGGGCAAAGCGCTTTGCCGTCGTGCGCGTAATACGCGTCGATCATCGCGATGGGCATCTTCGCGCGCATCTCCACGATGAACTTGCGCACGCGCACGAGTTGTTGCGGCGTGAGCGCGAGATCGAAGTTGGGCTTCGGCCCGACCGGGCGATAGCTGTGATACCAAACGTAGTGAACGCCGCGATCGATCAGTTCCTGCAACCATGCTTCGGTCAGGAGTTCCTCGATGTTCGATTGGCAAACACTTGTCGCAACTCCAGTGAGCAGCTTCGCATCGAGACAGTTTTGCAAACCGCGCAGCGTCTTGTTGAAAACATCCTTCTTCCCACGACGTACATCGCTCGTGATTTCGCGACCTTCGATGCTGACAAGCGGCGTCGCATTACCAAGTTCGCGCAAGCGAGTGGCGACTTTCTCCGTGATGAACTGGCCGTTCGTGAAAACCTGGAAGTAGCAATCCGGATGCGCCGCCAGCACATCGAGCAACTGCGGATGCATGAATGGCTCGCCGCCCAAAATGCCGAAGAACGAATTCCCGTGACGCTTGGCGTCGGTGATCGTGCGATTGAGCGTCTCGAGATCGATGGCGTTGCGGTCGGCTTCCACGTCCACCCAGCAGCCCTGGCAACGGAGATTGCAGGAGTTGATGATCGAGACATAGAGGAACGGCGGAAAATATTCGCCGCGTTTGATGCGCCGTTTGAACTTCTCGACCGAGAGCATGCCTTTCACGCCGAAGTTCCACGCGAATTTCCAGATGCACCGCGTGTCAGCGGAGCAAAGGGTGCGGTAAGCGAGGCGTGGGAGCATATTAGCAGCGCGTTCTGACTTTTTGGTCGAGAGTGAACATCCGCGCGCACCTTACGTAGCTGAACGGAAAAGCAAAAGGAGAAGTGCGCTCACCCGCCCAGCACGTAATGCATCCCGGCGCGAATCCACAGCGGAATGGTGATCAGCCCAATGAGCGATGTGGCGAGCACCACACGCAAGGCTGTCGGAGCATCGCCGCCGTAATGTTTTGCCATCACGACGGGGAACACCGCAGCCGGCATGGCAGCCTGGAGCACGATCACGCGCTTGAGCTCCAGTGACGCCGGGATGTATTTCGCGATCAACAGAAAGAGCACGGGAAGAACACCGAGCCGCACCAGCGAACTCAGCACCGCGACTCGTCCACCACGCGCGGCGCGAAACTCATGCGCATGATCGGCCAGGATGGCACCGAGCAGCAGCACACCGAATGGGATCGCGCACTGGCCCAGCATGTGCGCCGTCGTTTGAGCGAACACCGGAATGTATTCTTTGCCGATCGTGAAGTTCAACCCAAGCGTCGCGAGGATCATCAGCAGCGGCGGGTTCAGGACTTTGCGCCAGCTTTCGCGGAAGGTCGCGCCGCTCAGCATCACCATGCCGAATCCCCACAACGCGATCTCCACTCCGACGTTGTGAACGAACAGCACCGCGGCCGTTTCCTTGTCGAACAACGAAAGCGCGAGCGGGAAGGGGACGTAGCCGTAATTGTATACCGCCGTGCTGAACACGAACGTCCGGCGCGATCGGTCTTCGCTCAGACCGGTGAAGCGTTGCACCGCCATCGCCAGCGGAATGCCGAGCGCCACGGTTCCGAAGCCAATCAGCGGCGGAAGAAAAATATTGCTCCGCGTGTCGAAGGCGCGATTGCCGAGGATCGAGTCAAAGATCAGGCAGGGAATGAGCAGGTTCACCGTCAGCCGCAGCAGGCTCGCGTCGGCTTCGCTCGTGAGCCAGTTGAGTTGGCGAACCAATGCGCCGACCGCAGCGATGGCGAAGATCGGCAGCACCGCGTTGAGGACGGTTTGGAATTCGCTCACGATGATTGGCGGAGGATGTGTTCCACCAGCGCATCAAACTCGATCGTCTGAATCTCGCGAAGAAGCTTTTGCTTGTCCGCGTTTCCGCGCACCTCGGCGCGCTCGCATTCGTCCACAAACGCCAGCGGCATCCACTCACCACTTTCGATCAGACGCTCGGCGAGTTCTCTGGTGTCGTTGTGCAAAAGCTCCGCCACACGTTTCGCCACGAAGGGAAATGCTTCATGCTGTCCAACGCGCCGAAACCAATACTTCGCGTTCCCGTAATCAGGCTCGCGCCGATGCATGATCGCGTGCAGCCAACTGCCATCGCGCGTCTCGATGCCCTGCGAGATCGTGTGCGAAGCGTCCACATGATCGTGCCAAAGCAGCGCGGCGCTTCTCAGCAGGTCTTGCGTGCCGGACGAAATTGTTTTCTGCGTGAAGAAGGTGTCGAGCGCGTGATTTAATTCAGCGACGGACTTTGTGCCGGAACGTTTCTCTGGCCCAAGCAAGGGCGGCTCGTCCGTAGCGATGAGTTTTTGGAACGCGTCGAGTTGCGCGTTGTGCGACGACATGGGCGGAAGCTAAGGTGAGCGCCGCTTTGGATTCAAGCGGCAGCGTTTGCGAGCGGAGTGTTTACAACTCGATTTCCGCATACGACACTCCGCGCGTCGTATGGAAGACGTGACTTCGATTGATCTGAAACGTGATGTGGACGCGGTGCAAATCCCGCATGGCGCGCCGGTGGTGTTGCCCGCGGGAACGCCGGTGGACATCACGCAAACGCTCGGCGGCACCTTCACCGTTCATGCACAGGGCGGGCTTTATCGCATTGCCGGCAAGGATGCCGATGCGCTCGGCAAGGAACAATTGGTCGAGGAGAAGAAGCAACTGCCGGCCACGCCAGAGCCGGTGGACGAGAAAGACATCTGGGAAATTCTTCGTTCCTGCTACGACCCCGAGATTCCCGTGAACATCGTGGACCTGGGACTGGTTTACGATCTGGCGATCGAGAAACTCCCCAGCGGCTTCAGCAAAGTGAACGTGAAGATGACGCTCACCGCTCCCGGCTGCGGGATGGGCGGCGTCATTGCCGGTGATGCCCAACAAAAAATCCTCGCGATCGACAGCGTGGAAGAAGCAAACGTCGAAGTCGTGTGGGACCCGCCATGGCATCAATCGATGATTTCGGAACAAGGCCGCCGGATACTGGGACTCGAGTAGTTCCCGCGGGTCCGCTGATTCGGCGCGAAACGCTGCTCATCTGCGGCGTCGTCTTGTTGGTGGAAATCTTTCTCGGCGCAACGCCGAGCGCGGATCGGCTCACGTGGGCCTTGGAAAATTTTCCCGTCTGGCTGGCGCTCATCGTCATTCCGCTGACTGATCGTTACTTCCCACTGAGTCGTCTCTGTCTCGTGCTGCTCGCGATGCACGCGGTGATCCTCGCCGTGGGCGGACACTACACTTACGCGAAAGTGCCGCTCGGCGACTGGGCCAAGGAATGGTTCGGATGGCAACGCAATCACTACGATCGCCTCGGCCACATCGCGCAGGGATTCGTTCCCGCAATTCTCGTTCGTGAATTGCTCGTCCGTTCCGCGCGCATCCCGCGGTCATGGTGGCTGCCGGTGCTGGTCGTGTCGTGTTGCCTCGCTTTCAGCGCGTGCTACGAGTTTCTCGAATGGGGCGCGGCGTTGGTTGCCGGCGCCGCTGCAACAGATTTTCTCGGGTCTCAAGGCGACATCTGGGACACGCAATGGGACATGTTCCTCGCCTTCTGTGGAGCGTGCGTATCGCTGCTGCTGCTCAGCCGCTGGCATGATGGGTCGATGCTGCGATCACTTGATGGGCCGGTTTACTTGAAGGACTAGCATCGCCGTTTCCTGAGACAATTAGCCGGCTTCGCGCCCCTGAAGTTCTCTCAACTGCTCCGAGATTTGCGCGAGGCTGTGATTGATTTGCTTCAACGTGACCTTGCGATTCAGGACCACCACTAACAGCGTCGTCAGCGTGCCGCAGGAAAGTACGATGACGGTGATGACGACCGCGAGCAGACCTTTGGTCACCACGTAATTCATCGTGAAGTGAAGGCCGAGCGCTTGCTCGGGCGTGGCTGCGCTGGTTACCACTGATCGCCCAGTCGGCGAGTTCGTGTAGGTGTAATGCGTCAGATGACCGTAACGCTCGTAGTCCGCCCTGATCTGTTTCTCCTTTGGCTCGTAAAAGATCGAGTAACATACCAGCAGTCCAACACCGCCAATGACAGCAACGACCCAGAATGCGACCGCGAGGGCGGTCAATGCCTTCAGCCAGCGCTGTTGTGTGCGAACGCCGCGCAACACGCGCTCGTCGGATGTGATCTGTGATGGTGTGGATTCATTTTGGTTCATAGCTGTTTTCCTTCCAGGCGCGGCGCAGCGCACGTTTTGCGTAGTGAATACGTGATCGCACTGTGCCGATCGAACTTCCCGTTACGCGCGAGATATCCTCGTAGCTCAGGTCTTCAAGAAAGCGCAGCACCAGAACTTCACGATGGCCGGGAGAGATGCGTTCGAGTGAGCGTTGAATTTCTTCGGGGTCAATGTTGGAGTTATCGATCTGCTCCAAGGCCGCCTCGCTCGGATTTTCCTCGAGCAACTCCACCGTCACTTTGCGTCGGCGGAACTCCCGAAAAATCCGATCCCGCGCGATGCGGAACGCCCACGACCGAAATTTGGTGACATCGAGCAGCGACGGCAGCCCGCGATAAATCGCCAGCCAGGCATCCTGCGTCACGTCATCGATTTGTGCGGGCGTCGATTGCATCATTCTTCGCGTGAACAACAGCAGGCGCGGTCCGAACAGCTTCAGCAATTCCTCGAACGCGCGCTCGTCGCCGAGTTGGCAGCGCAGCACGAGTGTTTGCTCGAAGATGTCCTGTGTGTTCGCGGCCATGCGTTGCTTTGGCAGTGAGGCTGCGCGCGCGGCACAAAAGGTTCAATCGATCTGAAACAATTCTCGCGAGGGAGCAATCGCACCAGGAGATGCTTTGGACTGCGGCGGCAATTCCGACGCCACGCCGCATTCAGGTTTAATGGAATATTTGGGGTCAGAAGTTTCTGCTCATACCAAAACGCTGTCGCCCCTGCGCTCTGCCAGCGCAGTTCAAATTTGGTGTGTGGCGAGTCGTGCGCTCAGCGCTTTTCCTCCTGACTTCCTTACCCTACGGTGCGCGCGTGACGAATCCGCGTTTTAAGCCGCTACTCATCGGGACGATCGCCGTCGTGATTGTCTGGATCATCGCGTTCGCCGGCTTCCGTATCGCGGCAAATGCGAGAATGACGCCTGAGAAAATGGCTGCCGCATTGCGCGTCACGCAATTGAGCCGGATGAATGAAGCGGCGCGCGCGAAACATCTCCGCGACCTCGCCGACAAACTGAATGCGCTCGCTGGTGAAGAGCGTCGCCGCGCCCGTGCTGATCGCGAATGGGACCGGCTGTGGCTTGAAATGTCCGAGGCGGAGAAAGTTGAATTCGTGGATCGCACCATGCCGGCGGGAGTGAAGCAGATTCTTACGTCGTTCGAGCAATTGCCCGAGGAAAAACGCCGCTACGCCATCACCAATGCCATCGCGCGGATGAAACTGCGGCAGGAAGATGGCCAACCGGCGGCGGCGGGCGGACGCGCCGATCGAGAACCGATGAGTGAGGAGTTGCAGAAGCGAGTCATCACGACGGGATTAAAGACTTTCTACGCCGAGAGTTCCGCGCAGACCAAAGCGGAAGTCGCGCCGTTGCTGGAAGAGATGCAGCGCATGATGGAGAGCGGGAGATTATTTCGGCGATGACATTCTTGGCGCACCGCGAAAGGAGAGGAGGACGAGCGGAAGAATCTCGCGCAGCGAAAGCGTTCACGTTGATCGAACTCCTTGTCGTGATCGCGGTCATCACGATTCTCGCGGCGCTGCTCCTTCCAATGGTCAGCAAATCAAAAGAGCGTGGGCGTTCGACAGCATGTCTTTCCAACCTGCGGCAAATCGGCATCTCGTTGCAGCTCTACGTGCAGGATCACGACAACAAGCTGCCAATAATGTACGACGCTTTGATCAGTACCAACGCCACGCCGCCGACCAATTCGTTTGCGACCATCGATCAGGTGCTGTCGAACTACCTGGGCAGCGCGCGCATTCTCAGGTGTCCCTCTGACAGGAAGGATTTGTTCATCGAAACCAAGTCCAGCTATTCGTGGAACTATCTGATCAATGGGCAGGACGCCGATCGCTTATCCATGATGGGGACCGACTACGACCCGCACCAAATCCCACTCGTGTTCGACAAGGAAGATTTTCACGCGCGCGTCGGGCCGGGCAGGGGCGTGAACTTTCTATACGCAGATGGCCACATCAAGAACCTCCTGGCGATCGAGGGAACGAAGTGAGGTCAGGTGCCGAAGCGCTGATTGAACTCCGCTCGTTGCGGAAATTGTTCGGCGAACGTGTCGCTGTGGATTCCCTGGACCTCGTCGTTCCGCGCGGCGAAATTTTCGGCCTGCTCGGTCACAACGGTGCGGGCAAGAGCACAGCGATCGGCATGATGCTCGGACAAGTCTGGCCCACGGCCGGCGACGTTCGCGTGTGCGGTTGCGACGTGACGCGCGATCGCGCGGGCGCTCTACGTCGCGTCGGCGCGATCTTCGAAGCGCCGGTCTTTTACGATTATCTCAGCGGTTGGCGAAACCTCGAGATCCTCTCGCACTACACCGCCGCAACTCCCAAGACACGCATCCGCGAAGTGATCGAATGGGTTGGGCTTACCGGGCGCGAACACTCGAAGGTGCGCACGTACTCGCACGGCATGCGCGCGCGATTGGCTTTGGCGCAAGCGCTCCTGCCGAACCCCGAGTTGCTGATTCTCGATGAGCCCGCCGATGGACTTGATCCCGAAGGCATTCACGAATTGCGCCGAACGATTCTTCGTCTCAATCGCGAACTGAAGCTTACCATTCTGCTCTCGTCGCATTTGCTCAATGAGGTCGAGCAACTCTGCACGCGCATTGCCGTTCTACGACAGGGCAGGAAAGTGTTCGAGGGCACGATCAATGACGCGTTGTCCCGGGACAAATGGCTGCACGTGCGTGTCAACGATTTCGAAACCGCCAGCCGCCTCCTCGTCGCGGCGCAACTCATCACCGACGCGCGCGATGGCTGCCTCGTGGCATTGCGTGAGGGGATCGAATCCGCGCAGGTCGTGGAAACGCTGGTCCACGCCGGCTTGCGCGTGCATGAAGTCGCGCCGCAGGAGCAGACGCTCGAAGCGTTTTATCTCGAATTGAGCAAGAGGGACTCCTGAAATGTTTTTCCGTCAACTGCGCAACGAACTGATCAAGCTCTTCGGCAAGAAGCGCACCTACATCGGCTTCGGCATGTTCCTGCTCGCGCAAAACGGGATGCTGCTCGGGTTCCATTTTGGCAAAGGTTGGCGCAGCTTCATGGAGCGCACGCTGGCCGGTAACGGCTACCTCGTCGAAGATTACATCTCCGCGCTGACCGTCGCGCTGATCATGCTGATCCCGCAGGTGTTCATCCTCATGCCGCTCTACACGGGATTGATCGGCGGCGATCTCGTGGCGAAGGAAGCCGAGGACGGAACGTTGCGGATGATTCTGTCGCGGCCGATTTCACGCTGGCGTTTGCTCATGGTGAAATGGTGCGCCGGCGTGGTGTTCTCGATCGTGCAAGTGCTGGCGCTCGGACTGATGGCGGTGCTCTTCGCGCGACTGTGGTTTCCATGGCGCGGGATGTTCGTGTTCGTCAATGATCCCGAGGATGTGTTCCGTATCCTGTCCGCTGCGGAAGGATTGAAGTTCTACGCGATCTCACACTTCTTTCTCGCCATCAACGCCAGCACGATGATGACGATCGCGTTTATGTTCGGCTGCTTCAATATGAAACCCGCCGCCGCAACGATCCTCGCGGTGTCATTGTTGCTGATCAACTTCGTGACCGATCACATTCCAGCTCTCGCCGATTGGCGGCCGTATCTCCTGCTGCACCAATTTCGCGTGTGGATCACCATCTACGCCGAACCTCTGGACTGGTCACGTGTGATCACGGCGCTGTGCGTCCTGCTCGCGTTCAACGTTACCTGTCTCGTCATCGGCGGGA
>DATHEW010000094.1:0-5102 GCA_035318425.1 Candidatus Acidiferrum sp.
ATGCATCCGGAAGACGCTCCACTTATCGCTCTCAAGTTCAATCAACTCGAAGCAGCGGGTTGCTATCGCTATCGCGGCAAGGATGGCGCGTGGCGCTGGCTGGAATCGTCGGGGCGGCGGTTCACCACATCCACTGGCGAAATTCGCGCGGTGATCGTGAGCCGGGATATCACGGACCAGCGGAGACTAGAGGAACAGTTGCTTCAGGCCCAAAAGATGGAGGCCATCGGCACGCTCGCCGGCGGCATCGCGCATGACTTCAACAACATCCTCACCGGCATCATGGGCAATGCAGAACTGATGCAGATGAACGGCGGCCAGACTGCGGAGGGCGAGGAATCGTTGCGGGAAATTTCTCAAGCGACCATCCGCGCGCGCGATTTGGTGAGACGGCTTCTGACCTTCAGCCGGAAACAAGAGCAGCAGCGCGTGGTCATGCGCCTGCAATCGGTGGTCGTGGAAGTGGCCGGGCTTTTACGAGCCTCGCTGCCTGCGACGATTGGAATCGAGAAACGCATCGACCCGTTTTGCGGCACTGTCCTCGCTGATCCGACGCAGGTCCATCAAGTGGTGATGAATCTCGCGACTAATGCGGCTTATGCGATGCGCGAGACCGGCGGACAGTTGCTGATCGGTCTGGCCTCGTTTCAGGTGGATGCGCATCTCGTCAAAATGTACCCGGCTTTGCAGGAAGGGCCTTACGTCCGTTTGGAAGTTACGGACAATGGCTGCGGCATCGAGCCTGCCACGCTCCAGCGCATCTTCGAACCGTTCTTCACTACCAAGCCCGTCGGAGAAGGAACAGGGCTCGGCTTGTCAGCGGTGCATGGCATCATGCAGAACCATGACGGCTTGATCACCGTTTATAGCGAAGTCGGGAAAGGCACGACCTTCTACCTTTTCTTTCCAGCCGTTTTCGCCGCAAACGGAGAAGATCCCGCGCCCGCGCCGAAGTGGATTTCGCTCGGAAAGGGAGAGCGCATTCTCTTCGTGGACGATGAGGCGGTGATCACGCATATCGCCGAAGGGATGCTGCGCAAAGCGGGCTATGACCCGCACGTGTTCAGCAATCCCGAAGCGGCGCTGGCGGCGTTTCGCGCGGCTCCGCAGGAATTTCGTGCGGTCGTTACGGACCTGACCATGCCCGGCATGACCGGTCCTGTGCTCGCGGGCGAAATTCGGAAACTGCGCGCCGACATCCCGATCATTCTCGCGACCGGCTACTTCGGCGCGAACGACGCCAGGCACGCGAACCAGGTTGGCATTCGTCTCCATCTCTCCAAACCATTTTCTCTCGAAGCGCTCACCGCGCAGCTCGCGAAAGCGCTGAGCGAAGAGAAAGTCTGATCCGTATCCATGCAGGAGAAGCCTCACGCAATGGTGCGAAGGAAACTGAAATGTTGTTCCACAGCAACTCACCAAACCATGAACCATCGTTCGACCGACAAAAGCTCCTGCGGTTCATCCTTCGCGGACTTCGCGTGAGGCTTCTTGCGCATAGGTCCGGCTAAGTCGCTTGCGCGAAAGTAGTGAGGGCCGATCGTTCTGCGTCGCGAATTCCCCGGCGCGTCCGCCAGAAGTTCAGAAAGAAACCCGGGATCGTGGAGAGAATTCCCATCAGCAGCACGCCGCGGACCTGTGACATGTCGAGAATGATGATGAGAAAAATCTCTGTCGAAGCTCCGGTCGGAATCAGCACCCACGGTGAAACAATCCAGCCGCGCGTGACGTTGAGTTGATACGTCGTTCCCAACACCGAGCCAAGGACAGCATTGAGCACCATCAGGAACAACTCTGCTTCGAGGTGCGCGTATTTGGGTCCCAGAATCCAGAGCAGCGCTTCGGGAAACACCGCGGCACTCAGGACCAGCAGCGCATTCACCGAGCAGAACACTCCGACGATCTGCCAGTAACGTCGCCACACCAATCGCGGTTCCTGCACGCGGGCGAATCGTGGCAACACCACATTCATCATCACCGAGCCGGCCACGATGAAAATCATCCCCAGCCGGCCTAGCGCTCCGATGTCGGCAATCCCTTCGGTGTTGCCGAAGATACTGATGAGCCAGACGGCGAGTTGAGATTGAACGCAGTAGTAAATCGCGTTCGGCGCCTGGTTCTTGACGATGGTTAGAATTTCCCGGCGATCATTCGCGTTCACCGGAGCGGAGGCGTCGGCATAACGAGGCAGCCATCGGCGAAGCAGGCATTCCTGAAACACGAAACTCACCGCCGCTGCCATGATCGCCACGACTGCATTCAAGAACAGCAGATACGCGCCCGCGATGACAACGAGACGAAGCACCGAAAAGCACAAATTAAGAACCTGCACGCGCTCGATCGCCAGGTGCAGTTGAGGCGCAACGATCAACACGCCAATGGTCAATTGCGAATACAACGCGAGCAGCACGGCAGCGCAGAGCCACGCCGAATACGCCGGTGTCGCGCCCGCGCCCACGAGCATCCACGCGAGGATCGGTGTCACAACTACGACGGTGACGAGCGCGAATACGCGGCGCAGGCGCATGGCCGTATTCAGGAGTTGTCCGAAGCGCGAACGATCATCCCACACGCGGCCGCCAATCGCCGTCAGCCCGGAACTGATGCCGTTGTCGGCGAGCACATTCATCGTCTGCTGCATCGTGTTCGCGATGGTGAAGTACGCGTAATCCGCTTTCGGGAGCGCGCGCACGAGGAGGACACTGGAAGCGAAACCGAGTCCCTGAATGAGCAACTCGAAGGAGAGAAAGCGTGTCAACAGGCCCGCCCAGTTTTTCGCTCGCGTCCGCCAATGAAGTGAAGCGAACGATGATTGTCCTTCACTGGAAGTCGGTATCAGCACAGGAACGATCTCTTCGCGGCGGATGACTGGCTTCATAAGCAGTGGGCAATTGCGCAAGACACCCAGCGCGGTTTCCCCGCCGACCATGTTCGTTCCATTCTGATGCTCCTTTACCGCCCGAAAAACTCACACGCAGCATGACGGCGCGCAACTCTGTTCACGCCAGTACCAATGAGCCCAACTCGATCGGATGGGTCGTGTGGACTACGGTGGCAAGCGCAGCGCGACGGCGCTTTGGAACTATCGAGCGCGTCCCAAAGCGGTGTCGCGCTGCGCTTGCCGTCGCACTCCAAGCGCCTCCACCAAAATCTGCTCGGTGTGTCGGATGACGCCCAGTGCCAAAGCCGGAAAAGAAAAACGCCTCGCGACATGCGAGGCGTTGTGTCTTTCAAAAACTGCCAGTCGCTCAGCCGCCGACCTCCGCCTTCGCTTCTGCCGCGAGTGCCGTGCTGAGATAACGCTCACCCGTTGAGCACGCGATGGTGACGATTATCTTCCCCTTGTTCTCGGGACGCCGCGCCACTTCGAGAGCCGCGACGACATTTGCGCCCGTCGAAATGCCGACGAGCAGACCTTCCTCTTTGGCCAAACGCCGCGCCATCGCGAACGAATCATCGTTCGAAACCTGCACGCATTCCACTATCTGGGGATTCCCCGCGCTGTCCTTGAGATGAAGATTCTTCGGAATAAATCCTGCGCCCGTTCCTTGGATCTTGTGCGGACCGGGCTTCATCGGTTCTCCGGCCAGCGTCTGTGAAATCACAGGCGAATCCTTCGGCTCGACAGCAATCGCCTGGAAGCTTGGCTTGCGCGGTTTGATCACTTCCACGCAACCCGTAATCGTTCCGCCCGTGCCGACGGCCGACACGAGGATGTCCACCTTGCCATCCGTGTCGCTCCAGATTTCTTCGGCGGTAGTCTTCTTGTGAATTTCAGGATTGGAAAGATTTTCGAACTGCTGCGGGATCCACGCGTTGGGAGTTTCCTTGGCGATTTGTTCGGCCCTCGCAATCGCGCCTTTCATTCCCTCGGTGCCGGGAGTCAACACGAGCTTCGCGCCGAGCAGGGCGAGCAACGTGCGCCGTTCGAGCGACATCGTCTCCGGCATGGTGAGAATACATTTGTAACCCTTTGCCGCCGCCACAAACGCCAGCGCGATGCCGGTGTTCCCGCTCGTCGGTTCCACGATCACGCTGTCGGGTTTCAAAATCCCGGCGCGCTCGGCGTCCTCGATCATTGCCATGCCGATGCGATCCTTCACGCTGCCGAGTGGGTTGAAGAATTCACACTTCAGCAGGATCGTCGCGTCCACGCCCCCGGTAACGCGGTTCAGACGGACGAGTGGAGTGCGGCCAACGGTTTCGACGATGTTATTGTAAATGCGACCCATAAAAATCCTTCGATGTTGCGTTAACGCTGCGCGCGAATGTTGGCGGAAGAATGTTCAGCGGCAAGAAGTTTCTCCCGAAAGCCCCGTGCAGCGGACGTGGCGTGGATGCCGATCAACTCGTCCTCGAATCCCGCATCGTTGGGATCTTCGTCAACTGCTCGAACACGTCCTGCCTAACTGTTCGCGGAATCGCATGGCAGATTTTCTCGAAACCGGAAAAGTTCCAGAGATTCGGAAACGCGCTGCATTGATCGGGCTTCACTGGCTGCACCGCACAGTCGTTCCCGTCGAGGAAAATGCATTCGCCGTTCGGCTTGTCCTTCAGTGCGAGGCCTTGGCGGTCGGCGCGCAAACGCGTGAACTCCTGAATGAAATCGAACTCGCTCAGCCCCTTGAACGCAGCCAGGCGTGAGATTTCTTCATTGCTCAAGCGCACTTGCCCGGGCCATCGGCAACAGGCAGTGCAGCGCTGGCATTCATAAAAAATCGGCACGATGTGAAGGTAGCAGACCGCGTTGCCCGCAAAAACAAAAGCTGTGACTGGATGCCTCGTCGCAATACCTGCTGGACGCTTCAGCGTGCCGCGTGAACTTTGAGCCGGGGAGAAAGAGATGATCGGTGCTTACATTACTTTCGCGGCGGTCGTCGTCATCGTGACCATCTACATGTTGATCGTTCATTCGTTTCTTCGCTCGTCCGAGAACCCACAGGACGAGCAACGAGAAAGGGAGTTGCAGACAAAAACTGCGGACGCACGCAGTCACCGAAGCGGACAGCCTCAATACGCGCACTGATCAGCGTCGTCCAACGCGCCGCCGAAGCAATCCGATGAAGTCCCGCGCATAAGGAATCCCCGTCGCGAACGCAGCG
>DATHEW010000095.1:0-15353 GCA_035318425.1 Candidatus Acidiferrum sp.
CGTTTCGCCGAGCAACCCGGAATCTTTTTCGGTCACCTTCACGCGATAGATTCCCTGGAACCCGATCACGTTGATGTTGAGAAATTCGTTCTGCATCTCCTCGGGGAAATGGCGGCTCGAAAGCATCGCCGTGCCCGGGCAGGGCCGTGAAGGACGCTTCCAGAAATCTTCCAGCTTCGAGTGCTTCCCTTCATCGAGATGTCCGCTGAACGCCGGGCCGAAGTAATTGTTGTTGCCCGTGGCGTCCGTCACGATGTCGTTGCCCCAGTAGTCGAACAGACGTCCGTGCGGATTCGCGAAGCCGTAAGGAATGTGGCGCGTGAACTTGCTGCTGCGTGGCTCGAAGCGATAGATCGCCGCGTCCGTGTTGCGCACCACGCCGAGCGCCGTCTCCACCTGCGTGCGATGAAACACACCGTCGCTCAGATAAATCGCGCCGCCCGGCTCATAACAAATCGAATTCGCGGTGTGATGTGAGTCGGCGGAGTCCATGCCGTTCAGGATGCGCTCTTTCCAGTCCGCTTTGCCGTCGCCATCCGTGTCGCGCACGAACCACAAGTCCGGCGCCTGCATGATGATCACGCCGTCTTTGTAGAACTGAAAACCCGTCGGGCAATTCAGGTTGTCGAGGAACGTGGACATCTTCTTCACCTTGCCGTTCTCATCGAGGTCGAACACGAGCAGCTTATCGCCATCAGTGCTCGTCGGCGTGCGCTCGGGATAGTTCGGCCACACAGCGACCCACAGACGGCCCTTGGTGTCGAACGCCATCTGCACCGGCTTCGCGAGTTCGGGAAATTCCTTCTCCGATGCGATGAACTGAACCTTCAAACCCTCCGGAACTTTCATGTGGCTCACTGCTTCCTCACCGGCGAGGAATTTGTGCGAGCCGTCTTCGTTCGCACCGGGTTTGTTCGTCACCACCTTGATGGGCTCGGGAAGATTGTCGTCTTTCACCACGAGATCAGTGCCATTGGCGCGAGCCCAAACGCGCTTGTCGCGGTTCGCGGTCATCACATCGCGCTGCGACATCTCGCGCTGCATCACCTGGTAATTTGAGATGTGCGGCGGTGGCGGATTGCGGTCGGTGATGAACGGGCTCTTGCCCGGTTGATACGCCAGCGCCGAGCGCCCGCCGAAGACGTTGTAGCCATCCATCGTGCGATAGCGTGAGAACCACATTGTGTTCTTGTCGTTCACGGCGCTCACGAGATTTTCAAATCCCGTGCTGTCCATCGCGGGTGCTTTCTCGTCGAAGACAGTGGAGAACATCGCTGGCGCCAATGCCTTGTAGCCTTCGTCGTTGAGATGGATGCCGTTGATAGTGAGAGAATTCTTCGCGGATGAGTACGCCTTCTTCGATGCGCTGAAGAGATCGACGAACTGCACGCCGTTCGCCTGAGCCACTTCACGCAACGCTTTCACGTAAGGCTCGAGTTGGCGATTGATCGGCGCGGGATCGGGAAAGTTCGGATCAGTGTGTTTCTCGGCGGCGATCGGAGAGAAGAGCACAAGGCGCGGCGCGCCTTTGCCGCTGTAGTTCGCCTTCTTCGTGTCATTGATGAACTTCTCGAGATCGCTGCGAAACTTCGGCAGGCCCGCTTCGCCTTTGAACGATTCGTTGAAACCGAAGAAGGCGAATACGACGTCCGCGCCAACTTTCGTCAGCCATTGGTCGGGCGAGCCAAAGTTCTCCGATCGCGGGCGCGTCACGACTTCATCACCGGCAAAACCGAGATTGCGCCACACCAGTTCATGCTGCGGAAGCTTTGTGTAGGTCAATGCCTCGAAGTAGCCCCAGTGCTGCATCCGATCGGCGAGGGCGCTGCCAATGATGGCGATGTGATCGGTTTTCTTGAGTTCGAGCTTATCGGCAGCGCTCGTGATAAACGCGGAGGTGAGCGCGACAAAAAGGATGAGCAAACGAATCTGGGTCATAAATCGAGCGACAGTATTCCGGTCTTCAACGCTTGGAGCAAGCAGCCGCTACGTTCAACGCGAACGGGTGAAAAGGCTTGTTGCACGTGGAAGATGCCGACGCGACGACGACACACCGTATTCGACTCGAAGCGAATCCGCCGCTGGTTGACTCGCGTCATCGCGGTCGGACGCGGCTTGTCTCAGAATGATGGAGTGAGATTACTGATCGTCTTCACGGTGTCGCTGCTCGCCTGTTTTTCGAGCATGGCCCAATCGCGCGTGGGTGAAGTCATCCTGGGAGATCACTTCGAATCTGAGAACGCGCTCCAGACATGGAGCGGCGACAAAACCCTGGGGTGCGCATCGCCGCCGGCCATCAGAGCCCGCGTAGCATTGAGGTCCACGCAGCTCCCGGCGCGTCGAGCAATGTCGCGGTGCGAATCCCGATCCCGGTAACCGCATCCGCGGCGCGCCTGAAGCGGCGGTCCTGCGACCGCTGCTTTACTCAAGAACCGAGATGCTTACGGCCCGAAGTAAACGTTTCCCACTTCGCTCGATCCGAGGAAGTAACCGCTGCCGAAGCCCTGTCGTTGCAGCACCGCGCCTTGGAACTTGATCGGCTTCGCACCGCTCTGGGTCACGGTGCCTTTGAACAAGCCTGTGGTTGGCGTTACCACGAGCGTCAATTTGTCTGGCCCATTGCCAGCCACGCCACCACCAACCGACAGCGTGACGGTGTTGGTCGGCGGCGTCGCTAGATTGCCGCCCGTAAGAATGACGCGCGCCACGTTCAATCCAAACCAGGTCTCACTTCCAACCGATGTGAAGGCCGAACCGGCCACAGGCGCGTCGAGCGTGAATCCCGTCGTGTAAAACTTCGGGGCCGGGCCGGCGGGACGAATCCACGTCAATGGCCCGTCGAGATCCACGTTGCTATCGGGACGCACGCGCAGTGTTCCTTCGAGAACGCCACGGCCCGAGTAGAGCGGCACGTAGACCGGGATTTCTCCTGTGCCGCTCAACGGCACGCGTTGGAGGAAACGACTGCCGTCCGCGAGCGTGCCGCTGACAACCGCGCCGCCGGCGGAATCGATCTTCAATGTGCCGACGCCGTCTCCAGCCGGCGCGACTGATCCGTTGTCCGCGCCTGGGACAATGAAGGTGTATTGTCCGGCCCGTGTGCCTGGTGATGTCGTGCGCAGGCGCGCCGCGAAAGGAGAAATCCAACTCGCTTCGACTACGCGGCCCGTAACGGTATTTGCGCCGTAGAGGTCCAGGTGCAACTCCACGGTGAGCGAGCTCATCCCCGCGCGTGTGATGGAGTTGGTGGCGTATCCATCGGAGGTAAACCGCCCGGCGAAGGGTGATTTCTTTCGCCCATTCTGGAGCGTGGCCTTGAAGGCGCCGCTCTCTTGCACTCCGATGGTGAGCAAGCCGGATGATGCTTGCGCCACATTGTTCGAATCCAAAAACAGCCCCGTGTAAGTGCCCGGTGTGATGATCGGTTCGACCGCCCCTTCTTCCACGATCGTCACGACCATGTTCGCGGAGACGGTTCGGCCACCGCCGCTGTTTCGGACGTCCTTCGCGGTGAGGCGAACATCGAAGATGCCACTCTGCGTTGGCGTACCATCCAACTTCCATAGCGCGCCACTGCCAGTGATCTCAAGTCCCGGCGGAGTTTGATTTGCGGTCCAATAGTGCGACTGATCGGGCGCAGTCGTGAGCCGCATACTGAAAGGCACACCGTTCGTTGCTCGTGCCTTCAGCGGACTCGTCACGCGCGTTGATCCGCCGGACATCGCCTGAACACTGCCGAGCGCGGCAGCCGTGCCCGCGCACCAGCGAAACATGACAATGATGATGTTGGCGCCCGCCGGAACGGCCGGCAACGCCAGGCGCGCCATCGGCAGAATTTGCAGCGCGGCGGCGAGCAGGAGCGAAGGAACACGCAGGGTTCGGATCAGGAATGGTTTCATACGTTTTGCAAATCAGTCAGCGGAGGCGGCGACGCGCCGGTCGTTCGGTTTGAGCACGACGAAGGTCGGGAGTCCCATGACGCCGAATTCATCGAGCACTGGTTTAATCGCCGCGTCATTCAGGTGTTCGGCCTGAAACTTCACGAGTGTGAAATCACCCAGGCGTTTACGCACCGCCGAGTCGCGCAAGGTCGAGTGCTCCATGACGGCGCAGTTCTTGCACCAGCTCGCCCAGAAATCCACGAGCACGGGCCGACCCGTTTCACGCGCCTGTTCGAGCGCGGCGCGAAGTTCGGCGAGGTTCTTCTCGGGTTTCGCTTCATCGTTCCGCGCCGTTGCTTGAAGCGGGCGCAACAAGTTCCATCCGAGAGCTCCATACCAAAGCGCGAAGCCGAAAATGATGACGGCGAATCCATGCTTCACGCGAGTCATCCACGCGCCGGGCTTCGGCATGAAGGAAAGTCCCGCGGCAGCAAACGGCCACGGCAGCGCCATGCCCAGGCCGAGCACGAACGGTAGCAGCAGCCCGAGAACATTTCCCTGTTGATATAAGGTCGTGGCGAGCAACAGCACCGAGATAACGACTGGCGCGACGCACGCGCCGGCCAACAGCGCAGAGACGCTCCCCATCGTGATCGCACCGCACAGCGCGCCGCTCCCCTGGCCGTTGCGCCTGCCTGCGCGTTGGAAACGCGAGACGTCGACCGCGAGCCGATCGAGCATCGCGAGACCGAGAACAACAAAGACTACAGCGATGCCGAAGTTGAACCACGGTGACGAGTTCAACGCTCCGAACTTGGATCCCGTCAGCACGACGACAAGTCCAAGTGCTCCGTACGCCAGCGCCATGCCCGAGCCGTAAGCACCGCCAAGGGCGAATCCACGGCGACGATTGCGATTGCCTGAGCCTGCGCCGAGGATCGCGAGGTTAATCGGAATCATCGGCAACACGCACGGTGTGAGGTTCAGTGCAACGCCGCCGAGGAGGATCAAGCTGAGTGTCGCGGCGATGCCCATCCCCGCGAACATGTTGTCGCTCATGTGCCGGCCATCGGCTTGTGAAAGGAACTCGAGGAACTTGTCCGTGCTCTGGAAGCCGGTGCTGCGCGCGGCGACTTTGAAGCCGTCGGTCACCTTTGCTGATGCAGTGTGTGCGACTGCTTCAGCGGCGGTCACGATCGAGCCGTCGCCGTGAATGTTCCATTGGCGCGACTCAGGGAAGTAACATTCCTCGTCGTTGCAGCCGTGGAGCTTGATGATAAGCCTACGCTCGGCGGAGTCCGCCGGCACTTCATGCGCGGCAACAAAGTCTTTCGCGAACACACGCTTGCTGCCGCCGCTGTGCTTGTCGGCAATCATCGTCGCTTCCGGCAGTAAAAAGAAGACTGGCTTCCCGTTGATCTCGAACGACAGCGCGTCTGCGTACAGCCGGTGCCGCGCTGGAACTCGGAATGCGATGTTCAGTGTCGCAACGCCATTGTTCGTCGTGATGGAAGGCGTGGCGATAAACGGGCTGGCCTCGTCCTCTGCCGAGACTCGCGCGACTGATGTCGCAAGCAGCGCCAGGACGGCCGTGATGAGGCACGCGAATCGGCTCAGTTGCATCCGCATCCACCCCCGCCCACACCACGACCTCCGGAAGCGGCTTCGCGTGAGAACCACATGTGTTCGGCCATTGAATTTCCGAGCGGGTTCGCGTCCGCGCGCATCGTCGGATCAGCGAGCGCACCGCGCTCCCACGGGCTAACGTGTTTGCAGCCCGTGGCGAAAACTCCCGCAATCCCAAAGAGCGCGAGCGCGATTCCGCGAGTGATCACTCCGGGAGTGTTGGAATGCGGCTTCGGCCCCGGAAAAGGTTCCTGGTCGTTTTTCATTTCAGCAGAGCTTCGATTTCGGCGGCGTAGGTGCGGCGGGTCTCTTCACCTTTGAAGCCACGATGCATGGAGTGAACCTTGCCGCTACGATCGAGCAGGAATGAGGTGGGCATCGTTGGGATTTTCACCTCGCCAACCAGTTTGTTCGCGGCATCACGAACGATCACGAAGTCGGCCGGGTGCTTTTGGAGGAAGTCGTCCATGTCCGACTTTTTCTTGTCCAGATTCACCGCGATGATCACGAGGCCTTTGCCGCCGAACTGCTTGTGCAACTCCTGCATGGCAGGGAACGAGTCCTTGCACGGCCCACACCACGACGCGAAGAAATCGACGAGCACGACTTTGTCTTTGGTGTCCGGGAGCGTGCCTTCGAGAGTGAACTTCGAGAGATCGGGAAAGGCATCGCCCTGCTTCAACGGCGCAGCGCGTAGAGAAGGCAGTGCCGCCAGCATCAAAACGGTGAGCGCAATCGCGCGGCTAATTCTGTTGCACAAGGTGTTCATGGAATCGTGGTGTGATGAAGTTTCCCTTTTCAGTGACGATCGCGCCGGACGCGTAGAAATGTCCGTGGATCAGATTGAACGCCTCATGCGGCCCCAATATGAACGCGGTCGTCGTGAGAATGCCTGCGATGGTGCAGGATGGCGCGATCACGCTCACAGTGAGGCAGCCGTTGCTCACCGGATAACCGGTGCGCGGATCGATGATGTGGCCGTAGCGTTTTCCTTCGTGAACAAAATGGCGGAGGTAATCGCCCGACGTCGCGACAGCCTGGTTCGTCACCGCCACGCTGCCCCAACTGGATCCGGGTGCCTTCGGATCTTCCAGTCCCACGTGCCACGCCGGGCGCCCAGGCGGACAACCCATCGCACGGACGTCCTGGCCAAAATCGACGAGCACATGCGCGAGCCCGTGTTGCGCCGCCATGGCAATGGCCATGTCCACGGCGTATTCCTTGCCGATGCCACCGAGGTCCACGCACATGCCGGAGCGCGGCAAAAAGATTCGTCCGGGGCTGCGCTCGACTTTGTTCCAGCCCACGAGTTCACGCGCGGCTTGGATGGCTTCATCGCTCGGCACGACGGGCGGGTTCGCCTTCCAATTCCACAGCCGAATCAACGGCAGCGCAGTGGGATCGAACGCGCCGCGCGAGAAGAAGCTCATTTCGCCCGCGAGTGAGAAGAGGCGCTCGGCCTCCTCGTCGAGCTCGACGCGATGTTTGCCCGCCGCGGCATTGATGCGGCACACGAGGCTGCTTTCGATGAAGCGCGAATACTTGGCCTCGAAGTCGGCAACCCAGTTGAGCAGTTGATCGAGAAATGCATTCGCGGCATCGCGGGTCGGCTCGACGAGTGACACGCGGCAGACCGTGCCCATGGCGTGGAACGTGAGGATCGAGAGCCCGTTCTCTTCGCGAATCACCGCGGATTGGCGCACACGATCGCGCACGGATTCGGCGTGGGTCAAAACCATACGGTGACTCCTCCGGTGAAGACGTGCGCCTTCGGGTATTGATCGCTCGATGTGGCACCGTCGGTGCCGAACATTTCGTAACGCTTGTAAGAAAACTCCAGCGACACGTGCTCGTGAACGCGCGCGCTGATGCTCACGCCGTAAGTAAAACTCTCCAGCGCCGACAGCCGGTAATCCGCAGAGTAATAATCCGGCAGGCGCGAGCCGGGCACCGTCGGGTCGCCGGGAAAATGCGTTCCGTAAAAGTCAGCCTCGCTTTGCGTGTGATACCGGAACAGCGGCGACACAATCACGTGCTTGCCGATCTTCTGGTTCCATTGCGCGGAGACGGTATGCGCCAGCACGCCGAAGTCGTCGTGATGAAAACGGTAGCTGACCTCCGCTGCGCCATGGAGCGGATCAACGTACTGTTGCAGCGACAGGTACGCGACCTGGCGGAATTTGTGATCCGGTCGTTTCTCAGGAAAGACGGTATACGGATTGCCCGGCGTGTAAGGAAAATCGTCGAATAGGACGCGCTTGTACGGATCGCTGAGATAACCCTCCGAGTAGCCGAGCGTGAGGTTCGCAGTAAGGATGGTCTTCGGGCCGAGCAACTGGTTGAGGCCGAGCAGGAAGTCCGTGGTGTTCTTGTCTTCGTTGCGCCGGATCGTTGCGCCGTCGTTGGGAAGCACTTCATCAGCGCTGTGGCTCAGGCCCCACGACACTGTTGTGTTCTTCTCGTTCAGCTCGATGGCGTGCGTGAGCGAAATGCCGATCGACTTGTAATCATGCTCTTCGCTGTAGGCGATCTGCGGCGAGAACGTGTGGTTGCGATACTTCATCCCCGCTTCGATGAAGCCCGCGTTGCGGATGTCATCGATCGTGACCTTCTCGACCTTGTTGCGCCCCGGGAGCGGCGGTGCGCCGGTGGGCGTCGCGCCGGAGATGGCGTCGTGGATGTAATTGCCCTTCAGCGAAATCCACGGGCGAACTTCGGCATCGAAGTAAACGCCGTGAGTCTGGATGTGAATGCGTCCACCGTCTTCCGCGTAATCTTCATAGCGATAATCCCCACGATCTTCGCCACGTATGCGACTGAGCGAGGTGAGATGCAACGCACCCGCGAGCACGAGCGAAGCGGTGAGCCGCGCCGGACGTTGCTTCGGCCTCGCAACCGCGCGGCCCTGATTCTTCTCGAAAACTTCCACAGTGTTGAGCTGGGAAGCTACAGGTGTCGAATGAACCGGCGGTTAAGCGCGGGTGAATTTTTGTTCATGTTCGCTGCCATCATTAAGTGGCATGCGAACGCGGGCGGTGGTCAGCTTCGAAGCATCGGTGGCGAGTTCGATCGTGCCGCCGTGCGCCTGCACAATCCACTTCGCGATGGCGAGGCCAAGTCCACAGCCTTCGACTGCTTTCGTCCCGCGCACGAAGCGCTCGAAGATGCGCTCCTGCACGGCAGAAGGAATTCCGAGGCCGGTATTGGTGATTTCCAACTCGGCGAAGTTGCCGCAGTGCCGCAGCGCCATCCGCACGGTGCCCTGCGGTTGATTGTACTTCACGGCGTTGTCCGCCAGGTTGAGCAGCAACTGCCGCAGGCGATCGCGATCACCGCTCACCATCACCGGCTCGCAGGTGTTCAGCGTGACGTAGATGTCCGCGGGCTCAGCGAGGATCAGCGTGTCTTCGTAACACTCGCGGACGATCTCATCGAAGCGCACCGGCGTGCGTTGAATCGTGACGAGACCGGCAGTTGCCTTCGCGAGCAATGTCAGCGAGTCGACGATGCCGGCGAGACGTTGCACTTCATCCACTTGTCCCTGCGCCCACGTGCGCTGTTCTGGCGAAAGCTTTGCATCGAGAAGCAACATGTCGAGCTGCGCGCGCATGACGGTGAGCGGCGTCTTCAACTCGTGCGAAGCGTGGAGCGTGAACTCGCGGATCTGCTGAAACGAGCTGTGCAATCGCGTGCTCAACGCGTTGAAAACCTCGGTAAGCCGATCTACCTCATCACCATTCTGGCTGCGCGGCAGCGGCTCGTGCAGGTTCTCGGCGTCAATCTGTTCCAGCGATTGCGCCAGTGCAGTGATGGGCGCGAGCGTTTTCCGCATCATCCACCAACCGAAGCCGAGCACGACAGGGATCATGGCGTAGATGACCACCTCCGAGATCTCGGCCCATTCGCTGAGTTCGTGAACGTCGGGAATGCCGAGCCGTTTCTTCTCCGCCGGTTCCACCACGAATTCGTGGTGAGCGAGTCCAACAAGAAGGACTAAACAGACGAGGACAATGGCCGCGTAGCGCAGCGCGAGCCGGCGGCGCAACGTGATCATTCGCTCTCCTTGATCATGTAGCCCACGCCGCGAACGGTGTGCAGCAGCTTCAGGTCGGAGCCATCATCGATCTTATTCCGCAGCTTGCGGATGTACACGTCGACGATGTTCGAGCCGGGATCGAAATGGTAATCCCACACGCCTTCCAGGATCGCCATGCGGCTGCAGATGCGGCCGGCCGAGCGCATGAGCAGTTCGAGCAACCGGAACTCGCGCGCGGTGAGTTCGATCGTGCGGTCGCCGCGCTGAGCTTTGCGCGTATCGCTATCGAGCGAGAGATTTGCCACGCGCAACACCGTGGGCTTCACCTCGCTGCCGCGACGCAGCAACGCGCGCACGCGAGCGATCACTTCAGCGAGCGCGAATGGTTTCGGCAGGTAATCATCCGCGCCGGCATTCAATCCCTCGACGCGCTCGTTCACCTCGCCACGCGCAGAGAGCAGCAGCACGGGAGTCTTGTTGCTCAGCTCACGCAATTTGCGCACGACACTCAAGCCGTCTCTCCCTTCGAGCATGATATCGAGCACCACGGCGTCGAACGCGCCTTCGCGAATGGCTTGAAGTGCCTCGTCGCCGTTGTGGAGAACGGTTGTGACGAAGCCGTCGCTCTTGAGCGCCTTGGCCAGAAAAGAAGCGGTCTTCCTGTCATCCTCGACAACCAGAACTCGCATGGTTTCACGTTTTCACAGAATCGCGGCTGCAGCCATGACTTCGCTCAAGCGATTCGCGGTTTGATATTCGCAACATGCTGGCGCGTTGAATCTGTGCCGAAAGTAACGGTGCGGGATGAAGCATCCATGAACGGCGGATGAATTGTTGTTCATTGTTTGAACGCTTCACGGCCACGAAAACGGAAGCGGCGGCCTGTGCGACCGCCGCTGAAACCAGATTTGCAGTATTGCGGCGGCTCGTACCGCCACGTTGATCAGTAGATCATGTCGGCGACCGTGCGGCCCGCCGGGATGAACGGCAGCACGTGTTCGCTGTAAGGCGTGATCACGTCGAGCAGGTAAGGCTCCTTCGACGCGAGCATTCGTTCGAGCGCGCCACGCAAGTCCTTGCGATACATCACGCGCTCGGCAGGCACGTTGTACGCTTTGCACATGGTGACGTAATCCGGGTAGATCGCTTTGCGATTGTCTGGATCGCCGAGGTAAGTGTGGCCGCGATTGCCTTTGTAGAAGCGGTCTTCCCATTGCACGACCATGCCCAGGTGCTGGTTGTTCAGAATGATTGCCTTGGCGGCAATGTGTTCGATGTGCGCGGTCGCCAATTCCTGCACGTTCATGAGGAACGAGCCGTCGCCATCGATGTCGATCACTTCCTTGCCGGGACACGCCACCTTCGCGCCGAGCGCAGCGGGATAACCAAATCCCATCGCGCCAAGACCGGCGCTGGTGATGAACTGCCGCGCGAACTTGTACTTGTAGTGCTGCCCCGCCCACATCTGGTGCTGGCCCACGCCGGTGGTGATGATCGCGTCCCCTTTCGTGAGCTCATACAGAAGTTCGAGCACCATTTGCGGGAGGATCACTTCGTTCTCCTGGCCCGTCATGTGATCCTTCATGTGCTGCGACTTCATCACTTCGTCAGTGACTTCGTAGCGCAGCGGCGCGCGCTTTTTCCACTCAGCAATCTGTGTGTGCCACGCCTCGAACTTTTTCTGGATTGGACGCCGGGCGATCATCTCGTTCAAGCGCTCAAGCGCAAACTTCACGTCGCTTTCGATGGGGAGCTGAACCTTCTTGTTCTTGTTGTGCTCCGACTGGTCGATGTCGATGTGAACGATCGTTCCGTTCCTGCAAAACTCGTCGAGCTTTCCGGTCACGCGGTCATCGAAGCGCACGCCAAAAGCGAGCAACAGGTCCGCGCCTTCCTTGAGCTTCACCAACGGCTCGTCGAGGCCGGAGCGTTGCTTGTACTCCCCGCTTACCGCCCAGTTGGCGAAAGCCGTGCCGTGCATGCCGAGCCAGCGTAATGACAACGGATGCGTTTCAGGAAAACCGCCCACGCCCATAAGCGTGGTGGTGACCGGAATTTGCGCCGCTTCAGCGAACTTGAGCAACTCGAGCGACGCGTTGCTGGTGATGATACCGCCGCCGCAATAGAGCACGGGGCGCTCGGCTTTTTCAATCAAGCCGATGATCTCATTCAACACGATGTCGTCGGCGCGCTTGTCGGGATTGTAGCCCCGCAATTTGATTTCCTTGCCCCAGACCGGCTGTGTCTTCGACTGCTGAATGTTCTTCGGAAAATCGATCACGACGGGACCGGGACGTCCGCTCTGCGCGATGTAGAACGCTTCCTTCACGATGCGCGGAATCTCATTGATGTCGGTGATGAGATAACTGTGCTTCACGATCGGCAGCGTCATGCCGAAAAAGTCGGTTTCCTGAAACGCGCCCTTGCCAATCATCGCCTGCGGCACCTGGCCAGTAACCGCGATGAGCGGGACGGAATCCATGTAGGCATCGGCGATGGCGCTGATGAGATTGGTAGCGCCGGGACCGCTGGTCGCCATGCAGACGCCGGCTTTACCGCTCGCACGTGCGTAACCTTCCGCGGCAAACGACCCGCCCTGCTCGTGACGCGGCAGGATGGTGCGAATCTTGGAACGGGTGAGCGCCTGATGCAGTTCCATGCTGGCGCCGCCAGGGTACGCGAAAATGACTTCCACGCCTTCGCGTTCCATTGCCTCGACGAGGATTTCGCTGCCCATCATGAGGCGTCCGACTTCGGCGCGTTCTGTCGCGTGGCTTGGTTCAGCGGTCTGTGTTTGCTTGCTCATAACTGCTTTCTTTTTTGACTGCACCGGCTCGCGGAAATGAAAAACCCACGACCGTTGCCAGCCGTGGGTTCTTGTCAAAATCTCAGCTCAAGCTCGACAAGACGCCACGGCATCGCCAACTACGACGACTACCAGAACAGTTTGCCGAGCAACGGTTTTCACGGCGCGAAACTAGCCACCGTCCATACATGGGTCAAGCGCGGATTCAGTCATTTCAAAGGCAAACGTGGCAAAACTCCGGCGCATTGCAGGCCTCGCTGTCGTGTCGTTGACTTGGATTGCGTCTGCCATCACGCTTCACCGCATCACCACAACAATGGAGTTTCTATGAATGGAAGAGCTTTCGACTTCGCGCGCAGATGCGCTTTGTTCAGCGGCGCGGTCCTGTTCGTGTCCGCCACCCACGCAGCAGCCCAACCTGAGTGGCCGGACTACCGCGGTCCGCGCGGTGAAGGACACGCGGTGAGCGCTTCAAAGCTGCCGTTGGAATGGAGCGAGACCAACAACGTGAAGTGGAAAACTCCGATCCCGCACAAAGGCATTTCCACGCCGATCGTGGACGTTAACCAGGTCTGGTTGACCACGGCCACGGAGGACGGGCACGACTTCTTCGTCATTCGCGTCGATGCCGCCTCCGGAAAAGTCACCCTCAACGAGAAGCTGTTTCACAGTGAACAGCCCGAGTCTCTTGGCAACGGCGCATCGATGAATTCGTACGCGACTCCGTCCGCCGTGTTGGAAGAGGGACGCGTTTACATTCATTTCGGCAGCTTTGGGACGGCGTGTCTGGATTCTTCGTCCGGCAAGGTTCTGTGGAAGCGCGAGGACTTGAAGTGCCGTCACTATCGCGGGCCGTCGTCGTCGCCTGTGTCATTCGAGAACCTGCTCATCCTCACGTTCGATGGCGCGGATCTTCAATACACCGTGGCGCTGGACAAAAAGACGGGCGCAACAGTTTGGAAGACGGATCGCTCGGCTGCGTGGAATGACGAAAACGTACCGGGCCAGATGGCCAAGGACGGCGACTTGCGCAAGGCTCACAGCACCCCGCTAATTGTGACAGCTTCCGGCAAACCTCTCATGCTCAGTTCGGGCGCGAAGGCTGCGTATGGCTACGATCCTCGGACCGGTCGTGAACTCTGGAAAATTCAATACAGCGATTTCTCCGTGGCGCCGCGGCCATTGTTCGATCGTGGCGTGGCGTACTTCGTCACCGGCCTGACCAAAAAAGAAATGTGGGCAGTGAAGACGGATGGCCATGGCGACGTGACCGACACACACGTCGCGTGGAAACTGAAGCAGCGCATCGGCAAGTATTCGTCGCCCATCCTCGTGGACGGCCTGATTTACACGGCATCGGACGAAAGTTTCATCTCGTGCCTGGACGCGGCGACCGGCGAAGTCGTGTGGACCGAGCGCGTCGGCGGGAAGTTCGCGGCATCTCCGATTTACGCGGATGGACGCCTCTACTTCTTCGATCAGCAAGGCACCGCGCTGGTTCTCAAGCCGGGTCGCAAGTTGGAAGTGCTGGCGACGAACACCTTGGCGAACGGCTTCATGGCTTCGCCCGCGGTGAGCGGCAAAGCAATGTTCCTGCGCACGAAGACGCACTTGTATCGCATCGAATCGTGAGGTGGAGCTGATTTGGATGTGCGCCGACCTGGCGGCGCTTTTTGGCGACGAGTCGCCAAACCAAAAGCGGTGATCAGTTACCGCAGTCCAAAGTGTTTTGCTTTCCACTGCCCCGCGATTCCAATCGCACAATCACACGAGTCCACCGCTTGACTCAGCGATTAGCCCGGCAAACCTTTGTCGGCATGGGAGGAAATCGTGTCTGTGCAAAGAGAGGCGTGGAACGACAGGCATTCGCCATTCGCCGCTTGAGACATCAATCGCGAAAGCCATTGGCGTGGATGGCATTCGCCGTCGTGGCATTCCTGATCATGTCCGTGTCGATCGGAGAACTGCAGACCGGCAGGATGTATCCCGGCCGGGCGCGGCGTGCTTATCAGTCCAGCCACGCGGCGAACGGACACACCTCTTACAAGATTCTTAAATCCACGTTGAAGCATTGCCTCCACGCGTTTGGAGATTCTCCGCTCGTTCATCCGATGGTGAATGTCGCGTCGGTAAAACGTGTGCTTTCGAGATTGCCGGGGGCGCGCGCGCTGTATGGCAACAGCGAGTGGGACAGGAAACATCCGTTTGATCGCGCCTACGGCACGGACACGAGCGGTTTCCTTTGCGGAGAAGAATTGCTCACTGGCCATCCGGCTGAAGCCCACGGAAGTCCCTACGCGGGAGCGCAACCGAGCGTGATGCGAACGGTCTTCGCGACATTGCCACACAACGAGCGGAGCACGTTTATCGATCTCGGTTGTGGCAAAGGACGCCCGATGCTTGTGGCGTCCGAGTTCTCGTTTCGAGACATCGTGGGCGTTGAACTCTCACCGCCGCTCGTCGAGGCCGCGCGACGAAATGCCGCGGTCATGGCGAAGCGTTTTCCGCATCGAACGCCCATACGGGTGGACGAGGGAGACGCCACGACCTACCCAATGCCCGCCGGCGATGTCGTTCTGTTCATCTACAATTCGTTCGATCATGAGCTGATGCAGAAGGTGGCTGACGGCGTGGAAGTAGCGCTGAAGTTCGACGGCCAACGCAGCATCTACGTGGTTTACTGCAACCCTGTTTCCGGAGATTGCTTCGATGAATCGCCTCTTCTTACCCGCCGCTTCGCCCAGACATTGCGCTACGCTGCGGAGGAACAGGGATTCGCGCCGGATACCCGGGACGCCGTGATCGTATGGCAAGGCGGCAACGCTCCGCGTCCCGACGACGCGAAGATCGTCATCGTGCGTGAACGCTGGCGTGCTGAACTGAGCGTGTGAATCGCGCTCAAATCACGACGCAGATCGGGGAACAACCTCGACGGTATCGGAGACGATGCCCACGATGACTGTCATGAAAGCGGCGCTTCTCCTCGGGATGGTTTTTCCCATCT
>DATHEW010000096.1:0-3510 GCA_035318425.1 Candidatus Acidiferrum sp.
AAGTCGCTCGGCGATTTGCTGCGCGCTCGTCTTCTGATCGCGTGTCAGCTTCACGTAGAGCAGATCGCTTTGCGCGAAACCGGTGTGGATGACGTCGAGGGCCGTGAGTTGCCAATCCTGGCGGAGATAGCGTTCCTGCGCTTCGGGCGAGACCAGCGCAACGTGTTCCTTTACTCCGATGGCGGTCGTTTGCGGTGTACCGTCGAGGCGATAAATCCGTTCTCCCCGCCCTGGAACCGGCGCGATGTCACCACGCAACAGACGAAGAAAGGTGCTCTTGCCGGAACCATTCGGCCCGACCACGGACCAATGCTCGCCCGCACGCAACGTCCAGTTCACATCACACAAAATGGTTTTGCCATTCAGTGCCACGTCCACCTGGCGCAACTCGATTAAAGGATCACTCATTCACCGCAAAAAGCGGCGACGTTGTAAACGAAGCTCGCGGCGACGCCAACAAAACACGATCTACTCACGTCGTTGCGTGCTCGAGAAAGGTGGGCGGCGCCAAACCTGGCGCCGCCGCAAACCATCAGGTTTGCTCCACCTTCCTCGCGATGATTTCTGGCGATCATCCGCTCGCGCGCGATGCCGCGACTCAACGCGTGAATCATTCTCACACGATGGTCTCTAGGATTTCGCTGCTCCGCGCGCGCACCGTTTGCTGCCGCGCTGCCTGATGCCGGGCTACAACGGTCTTCTCCTCGAATAAGACGGGGAAGAATAGCAGTGGGAACGGCGTCATCCACGCGATCGCCGCCGCTTCGTTGGCCGCGCGACGCAAAGGCGCGTAAAGATCGACCTGCACAACGCCATTGATAGCCGCTCGCAGCAACCGTTGCTTGAGTTGCTCCAACTCCGTATCGCGTGTGGCGCGGAAGGGCGCCGCCGGCGCGGGCACCACTTCATACTGCGTCTCCCGGGCGAACCGGGGCCGGAGTGTTGTTCTCTTTCTGTTCATAAAACCGTCCGCTCTTTGTTGAATTGCCTCCTGAAAGCACAAAACCCACGATCGCCTCAGCAATCGTGGGTCTATGAAATCTTCTTGGAAGTATGCTTTAGAAAATCTCCTTCACGATGCCGAAGGCGCGCGATGCGTGCCAGAAGGACAGGCGTCCCTGACAGCGCTTGCTGCTCGTTACAATCATGTTCGGCATCAGTTGCACAGGCGCGGAAGAAACAGGATTTGGCTCCGCGCGTCAAGAATGGAATTGGAAAGCTGACCGGCGAATCAGTGAATCAGCCGCGATAGCTCAGTCCCGCCTCATTACTGATTACTTTCCCCAGATGGGCGCAGAAACACTTGAGAGCAACATCCCGAATGTTACTCTCATCACGTGAGCGAAGCTGCAACTCCCGAGCGCAAACCACTCAAGATGGTTGAGTGCGGTGGCTGTCGCGCCAAGGTTTTCATCCCTTCAGACCTCGCGCCATTTGAGTCCATTCCCTGCACGCGCTGCGGTCACCCCGTCTTCATGCCGATGCGCTTGCGGCAGTTTGAATTGCGCTCGGTGGTGGCGTCTGGCGGCATGGGAACGGTCTATCGCGCCATGGACATGTCGCTGCAACGCATGGTCGCGATCAAGATGTTGAAGCGCGAAATGGCCGAGGATGAGGAAGTGCTCGCCAGCTTCTATCGCGAGGCCCGCGCCAGTGCGGCGCTGAACCACACCAACATCATTCACATCTACACCTTCGATGAGAATGAAGGCGCGCCGTACATCGCGATGGAACTCGCCGATCACGGCAGCCTCGATACATGGATTTCGCGCGACACGCGCGTGCCTGAGCTGAACGTGCTCGATGTCGGCATCAAGATCGCCTCCGCACTGGATACCGCGCTGAAGCACAACCTCCTGCATCGCGACATCAAGCCCGGGAATATTCTCTACAACGCCGAAGGCGAACCGAAGCTCGTGGATTTCGGCCTAGCCCGGGACGCCGAAGACGAGTCCGCCGACAGCACAGTGATCTGGGGCACTCCGTATTACGTCGCGCCCGAGAAGGTGCGTCGCGAGCGCGAGAATTTTCACTCCGACATGTATTCGTTGGGCGGCACGCTTTATCACGCCATCACGGGCCACGTGCCATTCGAGGCGCCGACGGTTGAGGAAGTCATCTCCGCACATGTCAACACGCCGCTCACGCCGCCAAATCTCGTCGTGCCTGAAATCACGCAATCGACCAGCGACGCGCTAATGATCGCGATGGCCAAGAATCCAAGCGAACGCTTCGCCACTTACGACGATTTCATCATGGCCTTCACCGCGGCGCGCAGCCAGTTGCTCGTGCAGCAAATCCAGCAGGAGCCGGAAGAGCCAACGGCAGAGGAGCAGGCGGCACAGCGTAAGGGTTGGTGGAATCGGTAACGTTCCGCTCGGATTTTCACCTCACCGCTTCAAACGCAAAGCCCTTCAAATACTCCGTCTCCGGAATCGACGGGATGATCGGGTGATCGAGCGACTGGCTGTAGGTCGCAACACGGCGCAGCACGCGGCGCGTATCGAAAGCGGCGGAAAGAATCACGTCTTGAAATAGTCCCGCATCGACGTGATGCGAGCAGCAGAAGGTCGCGAGCGTGCCGCCGGCCTTCAGCAGTTTCAGGGCGCGCACGTGAATCTCCTTATAGCCGCGCAAGGCGTCACCGACTGAGGCGCGGTTGCGCGTGAAGGACGGCGGATCGAGGATGATCGCGTCGAAGCGGGGGATGAGTTTCTCGTTTGGACCCGTGGCGGTTTGCGCCTTCAACCAGTCGAAGACGTTCGCCGTTTCGAAGGAACATTTCTCCGTCAGTCGGTTGGCGGCCGCATTGCGAGTGGCGGAGGCAATCGCATCCTCGCTTTGATCCAGGCCGTGAACATGCGTTGCGCCAAAGTGCGCGGCGTGAATTGCGAAGCCACCGGCGAAGGTGAAACAATCGAGTACGTTCCCGCCGCGACACAATTCGCCAACGCGTTGCCAGTTGTCTTGCTGATCGAGGTAGAGACCGGTCTTGTGTCCGCCCGCGAGATCAGTGGGAAATTTCAGGCCGTTAAGCTTCACTTCAATTTCACCGCTCACCTCACCGAGAAGCACACCGCGCGATTCGCCGAGACCTTCGAACTTTCGCGAGGCGACATCGCTGCGCTCCATGATGGCGCGCGGGGAAAAGATTTTTTGCAGCGCCGCTACGATGATCGGCTTGCGCACGTCCATGCCGAGCGCGGAAATCTGGAGGACGAGCACGTCTTCGTACTTGTCCACGATGAGGCCGCTCAGGAAATCGCTCTCGGCGTTCACGACGCGGAATGAACTCGCGCGGGGGAAATGCTTTCGACGCACGGCAAGTGCGGCGCGAATGCGTTGCTCGAAGAACGCTTCGTCAATCTCCACCCGCTCCGGCGCGATCACACGGATGTTGATCTTCGATTTGGCGTTCCAAAAGCCCACGCCGATGAAACGCTGCCGATGGTCCTTCACCTGCACGATGTCGCCATCGTTCGGCGGCGCGGTGGTGCGCAGGACAGCGCC
>DATHEW010000097.1:0-3265 GCA_035318425.1 Candidatus Acidiferrum sp.
TCCAATGCGCTGATCGCTGCTGTTTGCAGCTTTGCTTTCGCGTCCAGCAGTTGAACCAATGTTGGGATCGCGGCTTCTGTCCCGCATTGTCCCAGTGTTTCCGCGAGAGAAGCGCGCTCCACATCGGAGGCTTGTGTATTCACCAATCGATTGAGCGCTTCCTGCCGCGCCGCAGGATGGCTGAGCCGCAATCCGACGCGAACGGTTACCGCATCAGCCTTGCTCGTGTTCCACACGCGAACGAATGCGTCGCCGAGCGCTTGATCGTGGCTGACCTTGCGCTGGCCTTCCCACGCCTTATCGATTCCACGCAACACAGCCATTCGCACTTCGCTGGTCATCGCGGTGCGCAACATCCACACGCACGCTTGCTGGCCGGTCGCGTTTGTTTCCGCCGCGAACCTTCGCGCCAACCGCTCGATGATGTGCTGCCGCATCATGAGTTGCTGCCAGTCGCCCGCCGACGAGAGCAGCGTCAGCACCTCGCTCGTGTTAACAGTCACTTTATCTTCGATCGCCCACCAGGCGAGCAGAGGAATGTGCGCGTCACCCGCGTCTTCTCCGTGGTGCAACAATTCGCGAATGATGAGCAACGAATCTTCGATCGGAAGCCGCTTGGCGGAACAGGCGAGCTGGCTGCGCACCATCGCGCTCGGCTCGATTCGCGCTCGCGACACGATGTCGCTGCGTAACTCAGGCGTGATTGCCTTCTTGTCCGCGAGCAATCGAATGGTCCACGCGCGTACCGGTGCGTGCGGATGATTCAACAACTTCGATGCGAGCGCGTGATCGAATCCGCCGCTGACCTGCAGCGCCCACAACGATTGAAGAGCGAGAGACGCATTCGTCGTTTGCAGTGATTGCGCACGGAGGCGAGACAGGACGCTCGTGTCGCGTCGAGTGGCGAGTTGGTTGCGCGCCTCGCGCCGAAACCAATCGTTGCGATGCGAAAGCAGGTTCACCAGTTCATCGTTGCTCAACTTCGTGAGATCGAACGGTTCCGCTTTCCCTTTTTCGCCGCCCGCTTTGCCAATTCGATAAATGCGGCCGGTGTCCTTCTCCCAGTTGTCCACGGGATCGACGTGCGACGCGCGTGGATCGCACCAGTCGGACACATACACCGCGCCGTCTGGACCGACAGTGCAATCCACGGGACGAAACGTCGGATCATCCGTCTCGATGAACGAGCCGCCGTAGCGACCTTTGAACGTCGAGCCGTTGCGTTCGAGGAAATGCCAGTCGATGCTGCGGCGCAATAAATTCGCCGCGACGTATGCGCCTTCAAACTGTTGCGGGAACAGATCACCGTGATAAATCACGCCGCCGCAAATCACGCGTCCGCCCTTCCAGCCGGAGTAAGGCATGTGTTCGAGATAGCCGTAGGTGTGCGGATTGTGCAGCGGCCCGTGTTTGGCAAAACCCTTCACGTAATAGCCGCCTTGCACCTGGTGCAGCCCGATCACGTCGCCAAAGTTGGTGCCGGCAATCACTTCGCCTTCGTCATCGAAGTCCATGCCCCACGTATTGCCGCCGCCCTCGGCGAACAACTCGAACTCGCGCGTGATCGGATGATAGCGCCAGATGCCTTGCTGAAATTCGATGCCGCGAATCTTCGCCGTCACCGTGCTGCCGTGCGCGCCGTAGAGCCATCCGTCCGGCCCCCACGTGAGCGAATTCGCCAGCGCGTGCGAGTCCTCAAGACCGAATCCGCTGAGCAACACTTCTGGCGCACCGTCGGGAACATCATCGCCATTCTTGTCGGCGTAGAAGAGCAGGTAAGGCGGTTGCACCACGAACACACCGCCGTGACCGAGCGCGAATCCTGACGCGAGGTTCAAGTCGCTGAGGAAATCCTTGAACGTGTCGGGCCGGCCATCGCCATTTGCGTCTTCACAGATCGTTATGCGGTCCGCGCCCTTCGGGCCGCGCGGCGGCGGCTCGGGCACGCGATCGTATTTGGTGCGCAGATACTGATCCACGCTCACCGCCTTCAGCCCGGCGGGATTCGGATACTGCAAATATTGAAGCACCCACATGCGCCCGCGCGCATCGAAGCTAACGGAAAGCGGTTGGCGAATCTGCGGCTCGCTCGCGACAAGCGTCACCGCGAAACCGTCCGGCACGCGCATCTGCTTCAGCGCTTCCTGCGGAGAAGGCGCGGCTTGAAGTGAAAGCGCGGCTGCGCACACGAGTGAGATGCACCAACAGTTTCGCATGGATGAAACGAATGCCACGACTTCAGCCGCGCGAATGCAAGTTCTCTTATCAGCCGGAGACGAACCGCTGAGCGCACACGATCACGTCACGGCCGGAACGCGAAGTTGCTGCCGCAACACCGTCGCGATCCATTGCAACTCCATTTCATCACGACCCGAGAAGAGACCGACTTTCCGTTGCGTCGGGCTGTGGATCTGTAGATTAAGAATCGGGCGATGGTTCACTTCCGTTCCGCTGCGGTCCACGCGGATGGCAGAGAGTTCTTCGCGAGACCATGTCCACACCATCTTCTTGAAGAGGCTCTGCTGCGCGATACGGAGATCGCTTGGAGTGACGATGAACACTGCGCGGCGGCGTCCCATGTTGATCGCGCCGAGCAGCATCGCGATACCGATGGCCCAGAACACAGCGATGAACAGGCCGAAGATCAAGAGGGGCGCATTGGGCTTACTCGCAGTGAACACGACCACACCAGTGAACAATGTCATGAACCCGCACCAGACCAGGCCAAAGAGCAACAGCCCTTTGCTCCCACGCCAAATCCCCGCAGGCGGCACAGTCAGCGTAACGCCGTCCGCAGTCTGATCGAGACGCACCGCGCTCGACTTCGGCTGCACGAGCACGTCGTCGCTCATCAGCGGCGCGACGAGCTCAGAGCTGAGAGGCTTCACGACTTCGCTCGTGGCGGGGAGAGAAGATTGCGCGCTCAGAACATTCGTTTCGTTGATGTGTTGCCTCAGCTCATCTCCGAGCGCGACGAGCCATTCGCGTGGATAACCCACTGCCACCGGCATCGGCTTGGTGTCATCGAACTCCGCGTTCAACCCGCCCATACGATTCAATATCTTCAGGAATCCTGGCGCCGATCTTCCATCGCTGACTTTCACCTCGAATCGCCGAATGTCTTCGCGCTTTGCTTTGCGCACCGCGCGGAACGGACCTGCGCTGTCGATCGCGCGTAACGTGTCGCGCGTGAGTTCCACGGTGTTGCGCCCGCACAGGACCAGCATGCCGAACGTGATTGGCTTCAACGCTGCGAATAGAAAAA
>DATHEW010000098.1:0-6691 GCA_035318425.1 Candidatus Acidiferrum sp.
AAATAGTGGCTCAACCGCTCTGTGTTCGGCAGGTAGATCACCCCGATGGCGCGTTCCAGCTTCGGTTGGAACAACGCTTCATGAAGCTCGTGATCATCGCGCAGGTTCACGATGAAGCGTGGCAACTTCGTCTCGTGGAACAACAGTTCATAGCTGCCCTTCATTCCGGGTCGAACGCGTTTTCGTTCCACCGCGCCGTCCCAGTCTGACGCGGCGCTCACCGAGCCGTGATGCGTGGTGAAGCCAATCAGCACGGCGTCCGCGCCATATTCGTCGCGAACGAGTTGCCCCACGTTCCATTCGCCGCGTTCGCCCATTTGCGTGTGGCGCGCGTTGCCGAGGTGCGAATTGTGCGCCCACACAACGATGCGCGGATGCTCTCCATTCTGCCGTTCGAGATGCGCGGCCAACGCCTGCAACGTCTCCATCATGTGGCGATCACGCAGGTTCCATGACGACATGCGCCCGCGGAACATCGAACGATAATATTCCTCCGCGTTCTTGATCAGACGTGCGTTCTGTTCCGCAAAGAAGAATTCGTCTTCCGCCAGGCGTCCGTCACGGTTCATGTAGTCGAAGGAGGCGCGGCGCAAATCGGTGAGTTCTTTCACGACGGCATCCTCACAAGATTCTTTGAGGCCGGTGCTCGCCGCGTAACCGTAGCCCTGCGAATTCTCATCGTAACCCTCGAAGCACGCGTAACGCTTCTGCGCCCGCTCGGCCGCTGCCGGATCGGTCTTGCGCAAATATTTCAGCACGGCCGCGACCGACGAATAGAGGCTGTAGAGATCCATGCCGTAGAAGCCGCATTTCGTCGCACCGCAATGCTCGTTGTGCGCGTGCAGCCAGCCAATGAAGTCCAGCACGTCGGCGTTGCGCCACATCCAGGTGGGAAAACGTTTGAAGTCGCCGAGCGCCTGCTCCGCGTCGGCATCCTCTCCGCGATGAAGGGCGAAACGATTTACACGATACGCGTCAGGCCAGTCCGCCTCGACGCACACAGCGGTGAACCCTTTGTCTTCGATCAAACGCTTCGTGATCTCCGCGCGCGCGCGATAAAACTCGTGCGTACCGTGCGACGCCTCGCCGAGCAGGACGAAATGGGCGTTCCCGATCATGTCGAGCAGAGGATCGAAATTGCCGCCGGTGTTTTGCAGCCTGTGAACGCGATCGCGCACCAGTTCCGTCAGGTCGTGTTGAATGCTCAAGCGCATGCGTCATCAACTCCTCGCGGATAACCTGCGCCCTATCTGACATAACCGCCAGAGGGAGAGTCTCGCGAACAGCGCGAGGATTGCGAAGGCTGGTCACCTCAATTCTCTTCGTGCCCTCGCGAGACTGTTTTCCACCGGGAAAAACCACTCGACTCCCATCGCGCAAACCCTCAACGCTCACTCACTCTTATGGGTCAACTCGACAATCAGGTTGCGGTCGTCACGGGCGCGGGCCGCGGCATTGGCCGCGCCATTGCATTGAAATTTGCGGCCGATGGCGCAGACATCGTATGCGTTTCCCGCACGGCGGAGAACTCCGAGAAAGTCGCCGGTGAAGTCCGCGCGCTCGGACGCAAAGCCTGGGCGCTTGCGGTCGATGTCGCAGACTCCAAAGCTGTCGCCGCCGCCGGTGAAAAAATTCTTACCGATGCAGGCCGGGTGGACATCCTCGTGAACAACGCCGGCGTGACGAAGGACGGCTTGCTCATGCGCATGAGCGATGAGGACTGGGACATCGTCATTAACACGAACCTGAAAGGCGCCTTCTCATTCACTAAAGCTTTTGCGCGTTCGATGATCAAGCAACGCTCCGGCCGCATCATCAATGTCGCGTCGATCATCGGGCTGATTGGCAATGCGGGGCAGGCGAACTACGCCGCGAGCAAAGCCGCACTGATCGGCTTCACCAAATCCGTGGCGCGCGAAATGGGTTCACGCGGTATCACGGTGAATGCGCTGGCGCCTGGCTTCATCGAGACCGACATGACAGCGGTGTTGAATGAAGAAGTGCGCACGGCCTTGCTTGAAAAAATCCCGCTCGCGATTTTCGGCCAGGCGGAAGACATCGCGGCGGCGGCGCTCTATTTGGCGGGTCCATCCGGACGCTACGTCACCGGCCAGGTGCTGGTCGTGGACGGCGGAATGGTGATGTAGCTATCCGCGCCGGCTTCACGGCACGCGTCGTGTGTTCGCGGGAGCAGCATTTCGTTTGAGCACGACCTCACCGACATCGACCGGCGTGCCAGGACCAGCGCCGGCAGGGACTGTCACCGTCGTCTCACCTTGCGCTAGAGATTTTCGGCTGAAGGAATCGCCAGTCGATTCAGTGGCCGTGACCCTTAGCGTGTATTGTCCCGGCGCGACCGAATCCAAAATGACTGAGCCGTCGGCTGCTACGGTTGCAGAGTAACTTTTGCGATCGCTGATTTGTTCCTTCCACGCGGGTGAATTGAGGTACGCGGATCGTTCCTCGGGTGTCATCCCCGTCGGAATCTGCGGTGACGGCGTGCTGAGTTGCGCGCTTAGTATGAAATCCGATGTCGGCGGATCACCGTCGAAGCGAACGTTTCCCCGGATCGTTGCCTCGCTTCCACCCAGAGTCACCTGTGTGGTCTCGCCTGACTTGACCACTAGGTCCGTGCGATGGCTGTGCATCCAACTGCCGGACGCTGTTTTCACCAGGCGCACGATGGACACGGTGCCCGGCGGAACATTTTCGAAAGCGAAGCCTCCATCGCTCCCGGTTGTCACCTTGTAGCCTTGGAAATCAAACGAGATCCCGCCGTTCGGTGTGCTGAGAAAGAGTTCCTGTCCCGCGCCGATCTCCGAGCCGCGTATCAGCACGCCTTCGATCCGACCAAAGAGTTGAAGTGTCATCACGCCCGACGCCCTCACCTCAGCAATGGTGGCCGAAGCAAAGCCGCCCGTGCTCGAGGCCACGACGTTTCCCGTTTCCGGCGGAGACTGAATCGAAAAACGGCCTGAGCCATCGGTCGTGCTTAGTTTGGTTGCCGAACTCGTGCTGCGCAGGCGGCCGTTGGCAAACTGAACGGATCTCCCGCCGGTTCCGCCATCCACAATCCCCACACTCGCACCTGAAACCGGCTTTCCATCTGGTGTTATCACTACGCCTTCGAGCGCCTTGCTCGGCTTCATTTTGAACAACACCTGCACCTCTCCATCTTGCGCTTTCGGCAACGGCAGAACCTGCTCCGCATAACCATCCGCCTCCGCCTTGATCGCGTTGCTGGTTTCCTCGTTCGCTTCAATCGTGAACAACCCTTCGTCGCTCTTGAACTCCTTCCCGCTTTGAGACGACTCGGCATTGAAGAAACGGCCAGTGCCTTGATCCCGTCCGATCGCGATCTTGAACTGTGTCACCGGCTGCCCTGTCTCCGCATCCTGCACCTGACCCTTGACCTGGCGGCTTTTCTTCAAGGTGACGACGTTTTCATCTCCCGGTTTTAATCGGACACCTCGTCGTTGTTCGTACCCGGTCCTGCCGAAATAGAATGGCATCGGCTCGTTCGGCGCGCTGTTCCACTCGAACCGGCCATCGCTCCCCGTCACGGTTGAAAACGAATAATGATCGTATGCGGGATCGCCCGGGGTTCCGGCCAAAGAAACTCTCACGCCGTCCACCGGCTCTCCAGCCTCATTCTGAACAATGCCGCGAACGACACTTCCCTTGGTCAACTGAAACACGATCTCGCCCGCCGTCGCGCTCACCGCATGCGACTTGCTGTCCGGCGCAAAGCCCGTCGCCATGACGCTGAAGAGCACACTGCCCTCGTTGATGTTCCGAAAAGAGAACCGACCTTGCTCATCACTCTTCGTTTCCTGCCGATCACGCGAGTATTTACGTCCAGCAGCCACCTGCGCGCCGGCGACCGGCTGTTGTTGTTCGTCCACCACGTGCCCGCGAAGTTCGAGTCCACGCTTGAGCGCCAGCTTGTAAGTTCCAGCTCGCAGTTCCTTTTCGACCTGCGGCTTTCCATCCATCGAGATCTGCGTGCCGATGAAGTTGGTGTGACTCGCCTCGACGAAGATTCGGTGCAGCAATTCGGCGGGAAGGTTCTGCGCCCTCCAACGTCCGTCACCGTCTGTCGTGTGCTTTTGTCGGCTGAACGCCGCCTCTTCCCCCTTTCGTTGCCGCTCGTCGCCGCCGGACCAATAACGAAACAGTGAAACAGTCGCGTCCGGGACAGGCTTGTCGTCGGGATCCACCACAGAGCCGCCGACTTGAAATCCAGCTTTGAGTTTGATCGTGAAGACCGGCGGAATGACATCGCCCGTTTTTAAATCCCACACCATCTTGAGCGATGCGTAATTGTCCTTCGAAGCAGTGATCTCGAACTGGTCCAGCTTCTGCGTGGGCCACGACACGCTCGCGATCCCGTGTGCGGTCGTGGTGAAAGTGGCGTTGTAATTGGTCAGCGAAGGACTGCCTCGTTCTCCGCGATTTGATGTGCGGACTTCAGCGCCTTCCAACGCGCGACCATCCTCGCTTTGAACAATGACCTGAAGATGATTGAGCGCCTCGGCCACTGACTGCGGCTGCGCATCGTTGCTGCGTTTTGAAACCAGCGGCTTCAACCGTGTTTCCGCTTTTGCGACGGGCGCCAGTTCAGCGTCCGGTGACGCGGGGACGATGTCGGCGGGTTTGCGTTGGAACAGGATCAACAATCCCGCGCCCACCAAAACGAGAACCACGACCAGCCATGTGCCACGTTTCATAAAATCCCTTTCCCAACAGGTCTGATGCTCTCCAACCGTTTATCGCGTTTGGCGTCGGCCAAAGCGCCTTCGCCGCCGTGAATCTGGAACGCGTCTTTGACCTTTACGCCCTCAATCCGTTCATCAAACGCGGTGAAGACTCATCTCACCAATCCAAAATCCGTATTCCCAATCAGAGTCCTCCGACAAAAGAAAATCGCTTCCTCTTATGTTGCTCGCGGCGCTTTCTGCCGATGCTGCAAGGGTGTCGAAGCCCATCGTGCTGTTGATTGAAGACGATAACGCCGTGCGTGAAACGCTCGTGCGCATCCTCGAACGCGCCGGATTGCACATCCTTCCCGCCTGCTCAGGCGATGAGGCCGTGAAGATCGCCAGCCACACGTTCCCCGATGTGATCGTCACCGACTTCAACATGCCGGGTATGAATGGCGTCGAAGCCGTCCGCGCGCTTCGCCGCACGACCACGTTATTTCACCTTCCCGCCCTGATCATCAGCGGCCGGCCGATTCCTGAAGTCGCGGAATCCGTGGAACGGCTCGGCATGGCCCGGCTGATTCCCAAGCCATTCCTCTTCGCCGACCTGATCCAATCCATCCGCAATCTTTGTGACCAGGATGCTCCCGTCACCGTGACTTCTTCCACTTGAAGGTGGCGGAATAAAAACCTCATCCTGCGTTGTCGCGACAGATTCATTCTTCGATCACGCGATAGAATCGCTGCGCTTGATCGCGTATTGAGTCCACCGCGCGAGCCGTGTCATCGGTGACCGACACCTCGGTTTCGAGCAGTTCCCAAATCTCGGCAGAGAGATCATCCTTGTAGAGAATTCGATACGCTCCGTAGGTGGTGGCGGGCCAGGTGAGGACGATATTGCCGTCGGTAATCAGAACGTTCACCGCAGGCGTTTGCGGCAGAGTAGTCGCTAAAGGCAACACGTCAGCCGTGAACTCCACGCGATCGAGCCAGCCCCGGTCGCTGCCCTTCGTCACATCGCTGCTCTTATAGTATTTCCATTGCAGCAATTGATCACCGCTTCCCAAACTTACCGTGCGCTCCTCCCAATCGACTTCGCCTGAGATGCGTGCGCGCTCGGAACCATTGACATAAAGACGCAACCGCGCGGCGTTGGTGTCGCACGAAACTTTCCACCAGACACTCAACGTGCCCGGGCCTCGGACGGTCGTTTGCAACGTCGCGGTTTTGCCGGAGGCGAGAGGACCAGCGTGCGCCGCATCGATGCCATCTGCCGTGACGTTGGTTTGTGCGGACCACATCGGTGAACTGCTCGAAGCCCAAGTCATGAACGGGGTGTCCAAAGCTTCGGCGAGGTTCAACACCGGAACAACGAAAAGCGATGCAATGGAGCTCGTGACGGCGCCCGCTGAATTTGTGATCACGACGGAGTACGCACCTGCTCGCGATGACGTTACTTTGCTTAACGCGAGCGTCGCGCTGGTCGCGCCGCTGATCCCGGCGCTGCTATTGTTCACGAGGTTCGTGTCGTTGCAGCGCCATTGATACTTCAGCGTGGAGGAACCGACCACAGTGGCCGTAAAGGTCGCATTGGAACCCGCCGGGACTGTTTTGTTTGTCGGCTGCGCCACGATGATCGCCGCGGTCGGAACGTTGTTCGGAACGAACATCACTTGATCAACCCAGGCGCGGTCCATCCCGCCAGTGACGCTGCTGTTCTTCGAGTAAATCCACTTAAGCGTCTGACTGCCGGAGGAAATGCTGAACGTCTTCCATTGCCAATCCGTCTCGCCGCTGATGCGCGCTTTCTCCGAGGTGCCGACGTAGAAGATCAGCCGGTCGTTGCTCGGCTCAGACGAAACTTTCCACCAGAAGCCCAGCAGGCCGGGACCGGTCACGGTGGTTTGTAGCGTGGTGGCTTGGCCGTGGCCGATTTCGCCGCTCTGCGCCGCACCGTCTCCGTGGCGAAACACGTTGGAGTCGGCGAG
>DATHEW010000099.1:0-2132 GCA_035318425.1 Candidatus Acidiferrum sp.
AGCCGCGCGAGCATTTCTACGGCAGCCTCCTCCTCCATCTCATCGAGTGCCCGCGCCGCAAGTGCCGGCGGCAACTGGGTGATGATGTCCACCGCTTCGTCATCCGGCAGCCGTTGCAAACGATCCGCGAGGTCCGCCGGATGCAGCTTTTTGAAATCGTCGAGGGAAACGGCAATTGAATCGTTCATAGAAAATCCGGCGCGACCGTAGCGCCAATTTTCCACGCTCTCGACATGATTCTCCGGCAAGACGATTGCCGTGACGGGCCGGTCGTTGAGCTTCAGCCGGCGGAAATCCGCACCGAGGTCTTACAGATGCTACTCAGGCTTGGGCTGAGCTTTCACGTAGGTTGCTTCCCTCACGATGCTCGACGGCGAATTGGATTTGGCGCGCATTCTCTTTTCATCTTTCAAGAACGCAGGCGGCGGGTTGAAATTCTGGCGGGCCGCGTCATTCGCGCTTCTCCATTCTTCGGCGGTTTCCACCGCGTCGATCCACTCGCCATACATGTGCATGTTGCCGATGTGCAGCGTGTTCGTTTCGTCGTGCTGGACACTGTGATAATGCTTCACCGTTGTCCTCTCAGGAAACAGCGTTTCCACCAGCGTGAAACTTTCGCGCGCCAGGACGGCATCGGGAATGCGCCAATACGCCTCGAACAACGACTTCACCGCCTTGTTTCTCCCGCTGAACACCGATCCTTCCGCCGTCATCCCGCAGCCGGGGCTGTGACCGAACCCACCGGTCTTCATGGCGTGGGTGCAAGGCCGCTGGAAAAGTTCGAGGTAAATGCGCTCATACCGGTTGTCCCGATTCATGGTCGTTTCAAACAACGTGAAGAAAAAAGGCCGGTGCTCGATGCGATGCTCGTAATAAAGGCAGCGCGTGCAATTGAACCCATAGTCCCAGTGCTTGCCGAAGAGCAACAGGAACAGGGCAACAGCTCCTGCTCCAGTGACTATGCGAACGAAACGTTTCATGGCGCGTGTGGAAGGAATTTAACCCTGTTGCGATCAGAAGCCAATCGCATCGATTCGCCGCAGTTGGAGCAGCACCCGATAACGCGCCGCGGCCTCCGCTCCATTGTCAGCGACTACGACTTTCTGACGCGAATCACAAATGCCTCGGAGGGGTTACGGACCGTCAGTCGCTCAATATCATCATCGCTGAATCCATTCGCGCGCAAATGCGGCAAGAGGTCGGTGAAGATGCTTTCGTACGCCGTGACCGCGTCGCCGGAATGGAGTTTCAAGGAACCGCGCCCACCCTCGCCTTCCACCGACCAGTAGTGATCGTGCGAGAGCAAAACGCGACCGAGCAGCTTTTCTCGTTTCAAATCCGTGAGGAACCTGGTGTAGCGGTCGCGATTTTTCGCGTTGCAGCCGTCGAGACTCACCCAGGCGCCCAGCTTCGCCATTTCGAGGTGCGTCGGGCCGGCGCCGTTTTGGGCATGGACCCAGATGAGCGCGGCCGACGCCACGGCTTCTTCGCGCAGAATGCGCACTTCGTCCAGGGCCGCGATGCCGTCGCCGGTGTGAATCGCGATGGGAAGACCGCTGGCGAGGTGAACGCGCGCTGCCGCGCGCACAAGCTTCGTGTGGACCTCGGAGAGTTTGCCTTTCTCGACGCCCAGCTTCATAAACCCAGGCCTCACGCCCGTGCCACCAATGCCGTCACGCCACTCCGCCAGCCAGCGCGCACTGAGCTGGTCAGCCGATTCCGTGAAGGCGTGCTTCGGGAGGAACTTGTTCCCGGCCGCGCCGTAGTAGCCCGTATTCGTGATGACGTGGAGCCGGCTGGTTTCCGCCAGTCTCTTGAGCAACCGAACATCACGACCAATGTAATTGGGCGTGCACTCGACCAGCGCGCGGCCACCGTGCTCGCGAAACGTCTTCAGGTGCGGCAGCACGGTGGCGAATGCGTCTTCAGAATCGTGCCGAGGCCCTTGAGTTTTCTCCGCGCCGAGAAAATCGACGATTGCGTGCTCGTGTGAAAGCGTCGTGCCGAGTTGACCGGAGTCAATGGCGCCGAGCACGGTCATGATTTTGCCCGTCAAGTTGTTCGCGCCCGCCGAGTGCAGAGCCGGAGCCAGCACAATCGAGGATCCCCACCTCCCCGTGGCGCGGAGGAAA
>DATHEW010000100.1:0-2395 GCA_035318425.1 Candidatus Acidiferrum sp.
CCAACACAAACGCCCCGAAATACCAAGAGCCCAATCGCGCCTCGAACAGGCTGCCGAGATCGCGTACCCACATCGTGTTGAACAGGATGTGCAAGAAGCTGAAGTGAATCAGCACGGGCGTGAAGAGCCGCCACACTTCGCCCTCGCGAACGGCGGCGAAGCTTCGTTCCCACAAGATCCGTCCGCCTTCTTCGAAGTTTCGTTCGATAAATAATCCGGAGATGCGCAACGTGTCGTCTCCCATGCGCGACAGCACGAACACGATCACGCTTCCGACGATCAGCCCGTAAGTGACCAGTCCAAATCCGTAGCTCGTCAGACCCGGGAAGAGCTTCTTTCCCGTCACGACTCGTTTGCGGTAGGCCTCGTCCTGCGTCTTGGTTTGCTCGCGAAGTTTTTCGGCGGGCGATCCGGCCTGGAATCGTTTTGCATTGGGATCGGCGCGGAATTCTTCCAGGAGTCGCGTCGCCTCCGCCAATCTGTCCTCCGCATGGACCCAGATCGCCCAGCGATTGTCGTCGCGCTCGATCTCCGTTTCGATTCCCTGCACGTAAAGAAAGTCGCCAAAGGTGCGCGCGTCCTTGTCGTTATCGAGATGCCCGATCAATCGCATGAAGCTGTTCCCATCCGTCGTGATCTTCCGTCATCAATTCCCGCCAACAAGAAATTTCCTTCTTCCGCCGCGAAAACCGCGTAGGTTCCACGCCGTTTATATGACCGATCCGCGTTTTGCGAAACTGGCTGACTTGCTCATCAATTACTCCACGTGCCTGAAAAAGGGCGAGCGCGTGCTCATCGAAGTCATTGACGTGCCCGATGAATTCTCCGTGGAACTCATGCGTGCCACGCGAGAGGCCGGCGCGATTCCCATCATCGAGGTGCGCCACAGCCGCGTGACCCGCGAGATCATCCGCGACACCGACGAGAAGCACGCCGCGCTCGTGCGCGACATCGAACTGGCGCGCATGAAGAAAGTGCAGGCTTACATCGCCATTCGCGGCGCGGCGAATGCGACTGAGAACGCCGACATCCAGAGCGACAAGATGGCGCTCTACTCGAAGACGCTGCGCCCGGTGCTCAATCATCGCGTGAACAAGACGCGCTGGGTGGTGTTGCGCTGGCCCACGCCGAGCATGGCGCAAGCGGCGGGCATGAGTACCGAAGCGTTCGAAGATCTCTACTTCCGCGTCTGCACGCTCGATTACAAAAAAATGGCGAAAGCGATGGAACCACTGGAGCGCCGGATGAAGCGCGCGGACCAGGTCCACATCAAGTCGCCGGACACGGATTTGCGTTTCAGCCTCAAGGGCATTGGCGCGGTGAAGTGCGAAGGCATCCGTAACATTCCTGATGGTGAAGTGTTTTCCTGCCCCGTGAAGGATTCCGTGCAAGGTCACATCAGCTTCAACACGCCGACGATTTACTCGGGCACCAAGTTCGAGAACGTCCGGCTGGAGTTCGACAACGGGAAAATCGTGAACGCCACGTCGAACAATACGAAGCGGCTGAACGAGATTCTGGATACGGATGCGGGCGCGCGCTACATCGGCGAGTTCTCCTTGGGATTTCACCCGCATATTCTGAGTCCAATGTGCGACATCTTGTTCGACGAAAAGATCGCGGGATCACTGCACTTCACACCCGGGCAGGCGTATGAGGTGGCGGACAACGGCAATCGCTCGGCGGTGCATTGGGACATGGTGCTCATCCAGCGCAAGGAGTGGGGCGGGGGAGAAGTGTGGTTCGATGGCGAGTTGATCCGCAAGGATGGGCTGTTCCTCCCAAAAGATTTGAAACCGCTGAATCCAGACAAGCTGGCGTGAGGGAAGCCGGGCGCGCGGTTCAACATATACTGGCCCTTTTTTCGAAGGTTGAACCCCTGAACCGCCGAGGCCTCGTAGCGCAGATCTTCGGTCTGCTGCCTCGCCGACTTGCCGCCGGCTGAGGATGGAAGTTTTTGCAGCCTGCGAAAACGGCGAATGCCTCTCAGCACCGAATGAATTCGCGGGCACGCGCCGAGCGGTGATTGACGCGTCCAGTTCAAATATTCGCCGCGTCAGGACGAAGCACATGACCGGCTTGCGCCTTGCTCCCAGTACTCGCGAATGGCACAACCAGAACTTATGGCGCGTTCCTCGAAAACGATTTTGATCGCGGACGATCAACCTGACGTTCAGGAGGCGTTGCGGCTTCTCTTGAAAAGTGAGGGCTATCGGACAGAGATGGTCGGTTCGCCAAGGCAGCCCTCGACGCGCTTCGCGGGCACGACATCGATTTGCTGCTGATGGACCTCAACTACTCACGAGATACCACGTCCGGCGAGGAGGGGTTGGAACTTTTGAGCGCGGTGCAGAAACTCGAAGGCGCGCCACCTGCCGTCGTGATGACGGCATGG
>DATHEW010000101.1:0-3126 GCA_035318425.1 Candidatus Acidiferrum sp.
GGCAACGGCGCATCGGCAAGAGACGGATCACCCAGCGGTTCACCGGCGGATTCTGCTATATCAGAAGCTTCATCAAAATCGGTTTCGGCCTCGTGTATCGCGGCAGTGGCTGGATGTGAAGCGGCGCTGCCAGCGGGAGCAATGGCGTCAGCAGCCGCACCCGCGCGGCTGCGACTTTGCCCTCCGCGCCGTCCGCGTCCTCCACGGCGTCCGCGGCGACGGGTTTTAGCTTCATCGGCTTGGGATTTTTCCGGTGACGGTTCGTCAGGCATCGTTGGCGAAGCAAATTGCCCGCGCGTCCCGTAAAAGCAACGGAAAACTGCCCGGCACAGGCTTGGACGGCGGCTGGCTCAAGCCACGACCAGTGCTACGTTCCGGGCAGGAGGTAAGTATGGCGCGGGCAATTTGGAAAGGTTCAATCAGTTTCGGACTCGTCAACATTCCGGTCGGTCTCTATTCCGCGACGAAGGGCGGCAATGAGGTCAAGTTTCGCATGCTTCGCGAGAAGGACCACAGTCCCATCAAATACAAACGCATGGCCGAAGCCGACGACAAGGAAGTGCCTTGGGAGAACATCGTGAAGGGCTTTGAATTCCAGAAGGGCGAGTTCGTGATCATGACGCCCGATGATTTCGACAAGGTGAATGTGGCGTCGAACCAGACCGTGGACATACGCGAGTTCGTCGATCTCAGTGACATCGACCCCATGTTCTTCGACCAGCCTTACTTCCTCGCGCCAGAAAAAGGTGGCGACAAGGCGTATGCGCTGCTGCGCGAAGCCCTCGAAAAATCCGGCAAGGTCGGCGTTGCCAAAGTGGTGATCAAAACACGGGAACATCTCGCCGCCGTGAAACCGCTCGGCAAAGCACTCGTGCTGGAACTCATGCACTTCCCGGATGAACTGGCGGATCCCAAGGACTTGAACCTTCCATCGATCGAGCCTGGCAAGAAGGAACTGGCGATGGCCGAGCAATTGATCAGCACGATGTCGGAGAAGTGGGAGCCGTCGAAGTGGAAAGACGAATATCGCGAGGCATTGATGAATCTGATCGAGGAGAAGGTAGCGGCTGGCGGCAAAGAAGTCGCGGCGCCAAAGACCGCCTCACGCAAGGCCACCAACGTGGTGGATCTCGTGGCGGTGTTGCAGCAGAGCCTCAACGCTCAAGGAAAGACGAGCCACGCCGCGCCAGCGAAGAAGGCGAAAAAGAAAGCCGCGGGCCACAAGCATCGCAAAGCCGCTTGAGGCTAACGTACTCTCAGCCGCGCAGTGGGAGGTTGATCACGTTGGGTGCGAGCGGCGTCGTCTGCATCTGCAACGCGGACTGCACCTTCGCCAGTTCGCGCGCTTTTTTCTCCAGCCTCTGGAGCGCAAGTTTCGCTTTCGGATAATCAAATGACTCCGACGACGTTATCAGCGTTTCGAGCAAATGCTTCGCCTCGCTCACATGCCGCAGCGCAATCTCGATGGGGTCGGAGTTCATTGTAGGTCATTGTGTTGAAGAGCGGCTTGCTTTCAAGAGCGAGCTTCGGCAATTCGCATCTGCGAATGACAGAGGCGTGCAGCGAGCAAGGGCGCTCCCTTTGCGAGCCCATTCGCACGGGACGCTTTCATTCAGTTGCGAAAGCATTTACTTGAAGCGCGTGCATCTGGCGCACTTACGTCTTCGGGATTTTCGAAACTACGCCCGGCTCGACGTGGATTTCACGCCAGGCTTTCACGTGCTCATCGGCGATAACGCGCAAGGCAAGACCAACATTCTGGAAGCGGTTTATCTGCTTGCTACGTTGCGTTCGTTCCGAGGCGTTGGCAGCGGACAAATGGTGCGGCACGGAACGAAAGGCTACTTCGTCGGCGCGAAAATCGTCAGCCGCGGCGAGCATGAGGTGAAGATGTATTGGTCCACCGCGGAGCGGAAACTCGCGTTGAACGGCCAACCGGTGCGCAAGCTCAGCGATTACTTCGGCGTGCTGCGCGCCGTGGTATTCTGCACCGAGGATTTACAACTCGTGAAAGGTTCCGGTCGCGGTCGCCGCCGCTTTCTTGACTTGCTGCTCGCGCATTCGTTTCCCACTTACTTGCCGGTCCTGCAGCGATACACCCGCGCCTTGCGCTCACGAAATGTTTTGCTGAAATCTCGCACGCCCGACCTGAATGCCCTGGAAAGTTTCTCGCGCGAGCTGATCCAGGCCGGCGAGGAGATCACTCGCCTCCGACATGAATTGATCCCCAGGCTCTCGCCGCTCTCCCGCCTGGCTTACCGCCGCATCGCGAAGGATGCCGAGGAATTGCGGCTTGAGTATTTGCCCAGCATCAAAAGTGATTTCGCCGTGGAACTCGCTCAATCCCGTGAGCGCGAGCGCGCCTACCGGCTCACCATGATCGGGCCGCACCGCGACGACGTGCAGCTTTTGCTGAATGACAAATCGGCGGCGCAGTTCGGCAGCGAAGGTCAGAAGCGCACGCTGGCCATCGCGTTGAAAATGGCGCAGGCGGAATATCTCACCGGCATTCACGGCGTCCCGCCGGTGTTGCTCATCGACGATGTGATGGGTGAACTCGATGCGAAGCGTCGCGGTGGTCTTCTGCCTTTGCTGGAACGCGCGCATCACGCCCAGGGCCAGGTGTTCATGACTTGCACTGAAGAGAACTGGCCGCGCGAACTGGGCCGCGATTTAAAGCGGTGGCAGGTCGAGTCCGGATCGCTTCGCGAAGTGCGGTAGCGGCAATGCTAGTGGGACAGACGAGACGTCTACCCCACTATTCCTGCAAGCAGTTCGTTCTCGGCTTTCGGGTGAGCGCGTTTCAGATTTGTGGCGTGGCGCAGTATCCGGAACTCGAAGGTTGCAACGTCGTCCTCACCGGCGGCGCCAATGGCATCGGAGCGGCCACGGTCCGGTCGTTCCGCGAACAAGGCGCGCGGGTTTTCTTTTGCGACGTGGACGAGCGCGCCGGAGAAACGCTCGCGAAAGAACTTGGTCCTGACTGTCAGTTCGCCAAGGTCGATCTCGAACACGAGCGAGAGATCGTTCACTGGGTTCAACGCGTTGCGAAGAAAGCGAAACGCATTCACGTGCTGGTGAACAACGCCGCGCGCGATCCGCGCATTGCGCTCGAAGACACGACGG
>DATHEW010000102.1:0-3535 GCA_035318425.1 Candidatus Acidiferrum sp.
TCGGTGCGGCTCGATAGCACCAGCGTGGTTTCGCGCGATGTGAGCAACGTTTCGCTAATGCCCGCTGGACTTTTAAGCGGGATGTCTGCGGCGGGCATCGCAGACTTGTACGCCTACTTGAAGACGATTCAGCCACGGACCGCGACAACACCTTCGCGCTAGTTTTGCGGCACGAACAGCGACCGCATTTTCCAACGCAGGAACACGAGTCCCGCGATCAATCCTCCGAGATGCGCTGCGTGCGCGATGCGATTGATGGCGAGGTTCGGCCACATGCCGTTCACGAAGAGACCGGCGGCCGTGATGCCGATGGCGATGCTGAGCAAGGTGTTCGCTTTGACGCGCAACGGTATCACCAACATGACCAGCACGAACATTCGGGCATCTGGAAAAAGTGTCGAGAACGCCGCGACGAGTCCGAACAGCCCGGCGGATGCGCCGACAACAGGGCCGCCGAAGTGATGGCTGAGAACGCTCGCGACGATTTGCAGCAAACCACCGGCAACACCCGCCGCGAGGTAGAGCATCACGAAGTTGCGCTTGCCCAGCGTGAACTCCACGGGCGGACCAAAAATAAAAATGCACCAGCAATTCAACAGCAAGTGCCACGGCCAATGCGTTGGTAACAGCGTGCGCCAGGTGAGCGTTGCGTCCATCATCGGCGCGTGAAGAAACTGATACGTGATCAGTTCCCACCAGCGGCCGTGTTGCAGACCGTTCCGGCTCAGCGCGAATTGTTCGATGGGATAGTTCGTCTTCCGCGCAGCCCATTCCATCGCGCAGTAAATCAGCACGTTCAGCGCGATCAGCGTCAGTGTTGCGATCGGGATTTGCCGCGCAGGATGCGCGTGATCTTCGGTCATCGGGGCGCAAGTTAGGTGCGACGCCAGGCTGATTCAAAGATTTTCACGGGCGCGGTCCAGCGGAATGATCCCGCGACCATCCATCTTCGGCGCGGTATGATTGCCGCTAAGCACGAGCGATCGCATCGCTGGCCGCGAGGCGTGCAGATCGTCGAGCAACTCGGGCGCGGTGATGAGCGCGGTGGTGAACGCATCGCCTTCCGTGGGCGAGGGGAGAACAAGCGCCGTCATGAAAGCACCGGTCGCTGGGGCGCCTGTGCGAGGATCGATCACGTGACCGAGGATCTTTTCGCCGGCGCGGAAGGATCGGCCCCACACAGCGGAGACAGAGAGCGATTCGTTCTCAAGCTCTACCACCGCGAACGGCTGATCGCTGGAGTTGAAAGGCGCGGTGATGGCGACCTTCCACGGTTGGTCGTTCGGCTGGCGCCCAATTGCGCAGGTGCTGCTCGTCCCACCGTGGATCAGAGCGCTGGTCACGCCCGCTTCGCGCAAGAGTTCTGAGGCGCATTCGATGGCATGGCCTTTGCCGATCGCGCCGAGGTCGAGCATCACCCCTTGGCGATCGAAGCGGACGGTGAATTCACTCGGGTCGAGTTGCACGTGATGCATGCCCACGAATGCGCGGGCTTCCGAGACGAGATTCGCATTTGCCATCGCGCCGGTGCCGCCCATGAATCCCCATTCCTGGACGAGCGGCGCGATCGTGATGTCGAACGCACCGTGCGTTTCCGCGGACAGAGCCCGCGCACGCTCCAGCAAGCGGAACACTCCAGGCGACACGCGCACCGGCGCGATGTGCGCCTCAGCATTCACGCGCGCGATTTCGGTGCCGGGACGGTAGAGGCTTAGTTGATCTTCAAGACGGTCGATCTCATCGAGCGCTTCTTCGGCGGCGGCGCGGAGCGAAGCGGGATTGCTGCCGTGCAATGCAATTTCAAATCGCGTGGCCATCGCGTTGCGCGCGACGAGGACGGGAGCAGGCAGCGAACTCACGCGGCAGATTTAGCGGAAACCAACCTTCGACCAAAAACAAAAGCGGCGGACGAAATCGTCCGCCGCTCGTGAATTCTTCAAGCCGAAGCGCTTTACGACAGTTCCAGTGAACCGTAGGTGAGCGTCTTCACAGGTTTTCCATCAGCAGTGCTGACCTTGCGAGTCTTCTCATCAAACAAGCACGCGATGTTCAGACGCTCTGCCATTTCAGCCAGAGAGATGATCGTCTGCACGCGAATGGCCAGGTCGATGTTGCCATTGGGAGCCTTGCCGCTGCGGATGCAATCGAACCAGTTCTTCTCATGCACGCGAATGTCTTCGTGCTGGAGGCCGCCGATTTTCTCGCCGTCGAGTTCTTCCGTGAACGGGCGCTCCGGAATCAACTCAATCGAGTTGCCCTGGTCGGCAACATTCAGCGTGGCCTTGTGCCCGTAAATCGCGAAACCAGGGCTGCGCGCATTCACCGTGCTGCAAGTGACCGTGATCATGTAGCCGCTTGGGAATTCGGCGACCAATTGAACGTGCTCGGGAACATCGCGCTCGGGTGTTCCCGGCGTATTCTTGTCCGTGTGAACGTTTTTGGTGCCAATGCTGATGACGCGCTTCGGAAACTCAGGATTGCCCGAGGCCACCATGAGCGGGTGTAAACGATGCGGGACAAGGTCACCGAGGAGACCGCCGCAATACGGGTAGTATTTGCGCCAGCGATGGAAGTGATCGGCATTGTGCGGAATGCGTTTCTTCACCGGGCCCAGCCACTTGTCGAAATCGAGATTCTTCGGGTCCTTGGCTTCCTCTTCGATCGTGTAGTTCCATTCGCCCTTTGGATTGTTGCGGCAGTAGTAGCCCTGGCTCCAAACGAGCTGTCCGATCTTCCCGCTCTTGATGATCTCGGCAGCTTTATGCCAGCCATCCGCGGAGCAACCCTGTGAACCGATCTGGAAAACCATGCCGGTCTTCTTGACCGTGTCATATACCTTGAAGCCTTCGTCGAGGTGACGCGTCATCGGCTTCTCGCAATAGACATGCTTGCCAGCTTCCATGGCGTCACAGGTGATCTTTTGGTGCCAGACGTCGTGGGTGGCACAAACGATCGCGTGAAGATCTTTGCGCTCGAGCAGCTTCTGATAATCGGCGTACACGTCGGCATCCGTCAGGCCGCCCTTCTCCTTCGCCCAATCGCGGCGCTTATTGTAAAGGTCGCAACCGGCGATCATCTTCACATTGTTTGCGTCCGCATCTTTGATCATGCCTTCAAAGTGGTTTTTGCCAATACCCGCGCCGATGCCAATGACAGCGACATTGATGCGATCATTCGCGCCGAGCACCTTGCCCGTCGAAGGCGCCTGGTTCTGGCCGTAAACCGGAGTTTTGAGAATGCCTGTGGCTGCGGCAGCAGCGGCGACCGTGGCCGATTTCTTAATGAAAGTCCGGCGCGTGTCACCACCGGCGATTGATGTTTGTTTCTTTTGCATAAAGACAATTTTTAATGCGGCTGTGAGCGCAAAGCCTGAATGATGGACCTGTTCGGGTCAACCTTCGAGTGCCCGCACTGGTGTGCATTCGTTGTGAATATTGCCACAGCAATTGCTCTGACGCGGTCAGCGCCACGCGAATTCGCCCATCGACAGAAAACTTATGCGACCTGACCGTCGACGAGTTGCACGACGCGCGGA
>DATHEW010000103.1:0-8062 GCA_035318425.1 Candidatus Acidiferrum sp.
TCTTCCACACCGCGAGTGATCCCGGGAAGGCCGCGCAGATACCAAGCCTTCGTGAGGTCGCGCACGAAAAGTTTCTTCGCCGGCAATTCGCCAGTGATGTGGATGAATGAGAAGCCAGGTTTCTCGCCCGGCGAACGACGCAGTCCGCTGAACACGATGAACAGCACCTTTGCGTCTGCGCTATAATCACGCTGGATTGGGCTGTCGTTGTCGGGTGTTCCGCTCACGTGTCGCGATGTTCGGAGAATCAGGCGTAACGTGTCGAACCGTTTCACCGACAACAAAGCGCTTGGTCAAAGCTGGCGCGCGCAGTATCGGTTTCGCATGTCGCCAACTGAGTCGGACATTCTTAATGCACTGCTGGAATTGGAGAATGCCGTGGTTTCGATGCCCACGGCGAATCCGAAGCCCAACCTGCTGCCATTGTTTGCGCGGATCGATGAACTCGGCGCGCAGCTCCCGCCCGACAGCGATCCGACGCTGCTGCATTACATGCGCAAGCGGAGCTACGAGAAAGCGCGTCTCTTCCTCGAAGGTCGCGAAGCCGAAAACCAGGCCGGCAACTGTCGCCACGTCGCCTGATGAATTCTCCGCTCGCTCGGTTTGACGAGACCATTGCCGCGATCGCCACGCCACTTGGCGAAGGCGGGCTTGCGGTCATCCGCATTTCTGGCCCAACCGCGCTCAACGTCGCCGATCGGGTGTTCTTCCCGCGTGGCAAGTCCGGCGTGAAACCGTCCGGCGCGATCAGCCACACACTTCATTACGGCGATGTGAAACGAGATGACTGCGTCATAGATGAAGTGATGCTCGCCGTCATGCGCGCGCCGCGCACCTTCACCCGCGAAGATGTGGTGGAGATTTCGTGTCACGGCGGTTTGCTCACCGCGAAGCTCGTGCTCGACGCCGCTCTTGCCGCCGGCGCGCGGCTAGCCATGCCCGGGGAATTCACGAAGCGCGCTTTTCTAAACGGTCGGATCGATCTGACACAGGCGGAAGCGGTGGCCGATTTGATCGCGGCGCGAACGGAGCTGGCGGTCGCTGCGGCGAATGAGCAACTCGCGGGCAAGCTGTCGCAGCGCATCAATGAATTGCGCGAGCAGATGATGCGCACGCTCGCGCACATCGAGGCGCACATTGATTTTCCCGACGAAGATATAGCGCCGGATGCGCGCGGGCAGATCATCGAACGACTGCAGCGCGGCGTCGAATTCATGGATTCATTGCTGCGCACCGCGAACGAAGGACAGCTTTTGCGGCGCGGCATCCGCGTGGCGATCATCGGACGGCCGAACGTGGGCAAGTCCAGTTTGCTCAACCAGCTGCTTGGGCACGAACGCGCGATTGTCTCCGCCATTCCCGGTACGACGCGCGACACGATCGAGGAGACGGCGAATATCCGAGGGATTCCCGTCGTGTTCATCGACACCGCAGGGTTGCGCGAGGGCGCGGATGAGATCGAGATCGAAGGCATTCGCCGCAGCCGTGCTTCGCTGGAACGCGCCGAGTTAATTCTCCATGTGCTCGATCAGTCCGAGCCGCTTGCCGTCGCCGATGAAATGTTTCTCCAGGAGTTTGTGGCGAAGAAACGAATTCTGGTGTGCAACAAAGTCGATCTGCCACGGCGGCTCGAAGTGCCGGCCTCGGTGACCGGGCCGATGGTGGAAGTGAGTTGCTCATCGGGCGCGGGACTCGATGCGTTGAAAGACGCGATCAAGGAACTCGTGTGGGCGGGCGAAATTCGCGCGGAGATGCTCGAAGTGATGATCAACTCGCGGCACCAGGATGCGCTGCGGCGCTCGCGCGAGGCGACGCTTGCCTCGATCAAAGCGCTGAAGGCCGAGGAGAGCCTGGAGTTTGTCGCGCTCGAGTTGCGGATCGCGGTGAATGCGATTGGCGAAATCGTCGGCAAGACCACGACCGAAGATTTGCTCGATCAAATCTTCGGACAGTTTTGCCTTGGGAAATAAGGTAGGGCGCGGTGTCCTCACCGCGCCGTGCCGAAGCCACCGCACTAGCACATTCGCGGCGCGCTGAGGACAGCGCGCCCTACCGAACGTCCAGCCCGCCGGTCGCGATCTCCACCAACGCCTGCTCTTTTTCCACGCCGGTGATGAAGTCGAGCGCGCGCATGTAACGATCCTTGTCCTTCGCGTTGGCGTCCTTTGCCGTGATCAACTTGGTTAGCATCGGCACCGCCTTCGCCGAGCGTGAACGCCAGATGATGTCGCGGCCCGCGGGCGTGTTCCACTTGTCTCCCACTTGCCCAAGCCAAGCGCCAAAGAATGCGTCCTCGTTTTTGTCCGCGCCGATGCCGAGCGCTTCGAGATACCAACGATCCTTGCCGTCGTACTGCGTGGCGAGTTGCGCCCAGAGTTTCGCTGCCTCAGGTGACGTTTGATGACGCAACGCAATCGCGCACTCGCGGCGTACCTGGGCGGAAGGATCATTCGCGAGCTTTGCGACAAGCGGCACCGCGTCCAGGTTCAGCTTGCGCGCGGTGCGCAGACCGACAATGCGGATGTCGCTGTCGTTGTCTGCCACCATCGCGTCCACCGTCTTCTGTTCGTTGCCGGGCATGCGCGCAACCAACTGCAACGCACGCGCACGCAGTCTCGGCTCATCCTTGTCCTTGGCGAGTGACGTCAATGCTTTCTCCGCGTTCTTCCCCATCTTGCTCAATGCGTTGTAAGCGAGGTAGCGCGTCTCGTGGTGCGACGATGCCAGGGCGGCGACCGCTCCTTTCGCGCTCTTCAAATCCAGTTTGGGCACCGTGTACTTTTTGCCTTTCGGCGCCACGCGGAAGACTCGGCCGCGCATCATGCTCAAATCATGATCGCCCGCCGCATGACCTCCAACACCAGGATCATTCCAATCCGCAATCATCAGCGAACCATCCGGCGCGACACACACATCGGACGGGCGAAACCACTTGTCGCTGCTCCAGAGCACATTCGTGATCGTGGCGGCGTAACCCGCGCCGTCGGCCGTCACCGGATAAGCGCGCACCACGGAGGGTCCGGCGTCGCAATGAATCATCTGGTTTCGGAAAACTTTGGGCAGCAATTTGCCTTCGTAGATCGTGATGCCGGTGGGAGAGCCAGCGCCGGTGTTCAACAGATTCGGCACCACGCCGGGATCATGCTGGTGCCACTCATAAAAAACTTTATCGGACTCGGGCGCGCCTTTTTCCTGGCCGCGTTTCCAGTTTTGTCCCCACGACGATCCTTTCAACTCCTCCTGATACCCGAAGTTCCCGCGCTCCATCACGTAACTGATCCGCACACCTTTGTTGCCGTCATCGTCGTTGTCGGATTGCCAAAGCGTGCCAAAGGAATCGACCGCGACTTCGTAGTTGTTGCGGAAATTGTGTCCCAGCACTTCGAACTCGCTGCCGTCCAGATTGCAGCGGAACACCATGCCCTGGCGGTAAGGCTTGCCGCGGCCCACGACTTCATTGCCATCCACATCCACGATTGTCTTGCCGTTCTTGTCGTGGATGCGATCACCGGAGTTGCCGAAGTTGAAATACAATTTCCCGTCTGGCCCGAACACAAAAGCATGCACGCCGTGATCGTGTTGCACGCCTTTGATCCCGGTGAAGAGCAGTTCCTTTTTATCCGCCACGCCATCGTCGTTCTCGTCGGTGAACACGAAGACATTCGGTGAGCACGACACGATCACCTTGTTGCCCAACACGCAAATGCCGAGCGCGCTGTTCACATCTTCGCCCTGGTAAAAAACGGTGCTCTTGTCCGCCACGCCGTCCTTGTTCTTGTCTTCCAGGATCACGATGCGGTCGCCGCCCTGACGCGTCGGTGGATTGGCCCACTTGCGATAATTCGCGCCCTCGGTGATCCACACGCGGCCTCGCGCATCCACGTCCATGTCGCAAGGATTCACGAGCATCGGTTCGCTGGCGAAGAGCGTGACCTCGAGGCCATCGGCCACGGCCATCTGCTTCATCTCTTCGAACGCGACCTGGCGGCCGAATCCGCGATTGTGCGCTGGCTTTGGAGCGTTGGTGGAAATTGCGGAAACGTTTGTGCCGCTCGCGGGCTTGGCGGCGGGCTTCGCGTCATCCGCGGCAAAAGCACCGAACGTGAGCGCCGTAACCGCGACGGCGCACGAAGTGAACTTGGTGGTCATGTGTTGTGTTTGTAGGTGGAAACAGACGCGCGAGTGAAGCGGGAATTCAAAGTTCAGTGATCAACGAACCAGTAATCAGTAATCAGTAATCAGCGCTGACGCGCCACGCCCCTTACTGATCACTGACTCGCTGATCACTGAATACTTCCTCCCGCGAAGCGATCCTCCGTCCACGGGTCAGCCGTGTTCGAGTAACCGCGCACTTCCCAGAAACCCAGAATGTCGCGGTCGAGGAACGTGATCTCGCGGATAAACTTGGCGCCCTTCCACGCGTAGCGCTTCGGGATGATCACACGCGCGGGTCCGCCGTGCTCCTTCGTCAGCGGTTGCGCATTCCACGAGTGGGCGATCATCACGTCGTCGTCCATACAGACGTCGAGCGGATTGTTGGTGGAGTAACCATCGTAGCTCTTGAAGAACACGTGCGTGGCCTCGGGCTTCGGTTTGACGAGATCCGCGATGGTGAAGAACGCCACGCCTTGAAACTCCATGTCGTACTGGCTCCACGTGGTGACGCAATGAAAGTCGCTGACGTCTTTAAACTGCGGCAGCGCCATGAAGTCTTTCCAGTTGAGCGTCACCGGATTCTCCACCTTGCCGCTGATCTTGAGTGTCCATTCTTCGAGAGAGACTTCGGGGCGAATGCCGAGGTCAAGCACAGGAAAGTTGTTCACGGTGTGCTGCCCCGGCGGAAGTCGTTCATGCGAGCGGTCGTGGGGTTTGGCCTTGTCGGCCATCTTGGCAGCCCATCGTTCTTTCGCTGCGATGTAGCGCTCGTTCATACGAACACGTTGCCACAGAGTCACTGAGGCGCAGAGCAGATTCCCGTTCTGCCCCGGCGCGGAAGGTATCGGCGCGGTTTATTTCACTGTGTAAAAGATAAAGGAGGCATTTGCCAGCGGGCCGGGCTTCGGCTAACGATGCCTCAACAAATCCCGCATGAGCACGCGTGCGATCATTCTGTTGTCGTTGCTGGTCAATTTGGCATTGGCATCGTGGGCGTATCACCTGCATTCGCGTCGGGCCGTGACAACGGGGGCGACCACCACACCCGAGGGGTCAATTCATGACACGGCGGGCAATCTCGTACCGCACCGCACCGTTCAGGTGGCGACGGAATCCAAGCCCGGCGAGTTCTCGTGGGGGCAGGTGGAATCGGCCGATTACAAAGATTACATCGCGAAGTTGCGCGGCATCGGCTGCCCGGAAATCACGATCCGCGACATCATCCTCGCGGACGTGAACAAGCTCTACGCGGAGAAGTTGAAGGCGCTGCTACCGAACGGAGGCCGGCGCGAGTATTGGCAGAGACAGCCGTCTTATTACTCGAAGGCTGAGCGCGAGCGGCAGGAGAATCATCGCGCGATAATGAAAGAGAAGTCGGAACTGCTGGTGGCCTTGCTGGGAGTGGACCCGATCAAGGTGAAGCAGCAGGAGACGGGTGTGGTGGATCATTACGATCGGCTGTTGAGCTTTCTGCCCGAGGACAAGAAAGCGGCGGCGCGGGAGATTCACGAGCGGTATGAACGGCAGGCACAGAAGTTCAGCGTCGGGTTTCAAGATGACGAAGATCGCAAGCAGGTGAAGGTCATTCGCGAACAACGCCTCGCCGCGATGGCGCAGATCCTCACGCCCGAGGAGATGAAACGCTACGACTTGAATACATCACAGGTGGCCACGCAACTGCGCTACGACCTGGACGGGTTCAAACCGAGTCAGCAGGAGTTCGAGAAAATTTACGAATTGCGCAAAGCGCGTGAGGACGATCTTGCCTACGTTTACGACCAGGAGGACAAGGCCGGGCAGGAGAAGCGCAGGAACGCCGTGACGGAGGTGGATGCGCAGATCAAGGCGTTGGTGGGCGAGGAACGATTCGCCGAATACAAGCGGGCGCAGGAGTACAGCTACAAGGAATTGGTGCGCACCCTCGAACGTCACGAATTGCCGGAGGAGCTGGCGGGGAAAGTTTACGAAGTGAAGACGGCCGTGGAGGAGAACGCAAAGAAGTTGCGCACCGATACTTCGCTCACGAGCGTGCAGCGGACGGAAGCGTTGAAAGCGATGCGCACCCAGACGGAGGATTTCATGAAGCAGCAACTGGGGGAGAAGGCGTTCAATAGTTACAAGCGCCAGGGTGGCAGTTGGCTGAACAGCTTGAACCGTTAGAACACATGAAAGCACTGCTCGCATTGACATTGCTGGCGAATCTGGCCCTGGCAGCCTGGATTGTTTCCGAGCTGAAGCGACCAACAGGTTCCGCGGATGTGGCGGCGACGGAAGCGGCGGCGCGGATGCCGGAAGTGACGTCGGGCAGGCGAGCGCAGGGTCAGGCCACGGTCATTACGAACACGGTGGTCAGCAACTTCCGATGGCGCAGCGTGGAGGCGCGCGAGTTCAAGACGTACATGGCAAACCTGCGCGCGATCGGTTGTCCCGAGGAAACCGTGCGCGACATCATCATGGCGGACGTGGATCGGGTGTACGCGAGGAAGACGGCGGGATGGCGAAAGCCGCCGGAGGAATTGCAGTTCTGGAAGACGGGCAACGGTTGGTCCAGCGGAACTCGATTCACGGCGGAGGAGCAGAAGCAGTTGGCAGAGCTGAACAAAGAGAAGGAGTCGCTGTTGAAGGAATTGCTCGGCGATGATTTCCGCAAAGACATCATGCGCCAACACGCCTACGGCTTCGTCGAAGACCCGTATCTCGAAGCGATGCCGAAGGAGAAGAAGACAGCGGTGCAGGAGATCCAGGCGAAGTTCAACGAAGAGCGGAGTGAGCTGTACCGCAAGGCGAAGGGTTACATTTCACAGGAGGACCAGGAGGAGTTGAAGCGCATCGCTGGCCGCATGCACGAGGAGATGGGGAAAATTCTCGGGCCGCAGGAATTGTTCGAGTACGAGGTGCGCACCTCGGAGTTGGCGAGCAACATGAAATACAACGATCTCCAGGCGTTCGATGCGAATGAACAAGAGTTCCGCGCCATTTTCAAAGCGAAGCAGGAAGCCGAGCAGATGAATCAAGCGGGTTCGTCGCGAGACAAGGATTGGCAGGTCAAATACCGAGCAGCGCAGGACGAGTTGAAGACGGCGCTGGGTGAAGAGCGCTATCGCCAGTACGAACGCAGCAAAGATAATGATTACCAGAATCTGATGCGACTCACCGACAGCCGCGATCTGCCGCGCGACGCCGCAGACCAGGTATTCCAGTTGAAAGAAGAGTTGCAGAAAGCTGCGTCCGAGGTCCGGCGCAACAAGGAGTTCACCGATGAGCAACGCGCGGCTGCATTGCAGGCCATGCGAATCGATACCGAGAAAGCGGCCATCCAGGTGCTCGGCGAGCGGAACTTCAACGCTTACAAACGGAACGCTTACTGGCTGCGGAGCCTCACCACGGACACGCGCAGCACTCGCATCACCACGCGGCCGTGATTTTCGTTACGATCGCGGCAGTTTTCTTTTAGCATCGCCGGATGTTCAAACCGTCCGAATTGTTCGATTTCAGCCAGACGGAGCACGCCGCCATTTTCGAGGGCTGCGAGCACGCATGGGACGCGCTGAAGAAGATCAAGGATTACATCGCGAAGAGTGAGCGACGCGGCTTGCACAACAAGTGCCTCGGCGGCGCATGGATCGGCGAGAATGTGTTCATCGGTGAAGGCACCGTGGTGGAAGATGGCGTGATGATCAAAGGGCCTGCGATCATCGGCCGCAATTGCCAGATCCGACACAACGCTTACCTGCGAGAAGACGTGATCGTGGGCGATGGCTGCGTGCTCGGCAACTCGTGCGAATTCAAAAACGCGTTGCTTTTCAACAACGCGCAGGTGCCGCACTTCAGTTACGTGGGCGATTCCATTCTCGGCTACAAAGCGCATCTCGGCGCGGGCGTGAAGATTTCCAATTTGAAACTGACG
>DATHEW010000104.1:0-2205 GCA_035318425.1 Candidatus Acidiferrum sp.
TCACCGAGCGTCTGGACCAAATCGCAAAAGCCGTGGTGCTGACGGATGAAGCCGCCGTCCTGGAAAGCCATACCCTGCGCGTCCAACTCATCTGCCGCCAACTTCAGCTCCTCCAGAAAAGCATCGCCGAGTTCGACGAAAAAATCGCCGCCGCCTTCAAAGCCCACGAAGATCATGACCTCTTCGCCAGCCTGCCCGGGGCCGGTCCGGTGCTGGCGCCGCGCTTGCTGGCCAGCATGGGATCGGAGCGCGAACGCTATCCCCACGCCAGGAACCTACAACGGTTCAGCGGGATCGCGCCCATCACCAAACAGAGTGGAGCCAGCCGTTACATTCACCGCCGTTACCGCTGCCCAGTCTTCTGCAAACAAACCTTTCACGAGTACGCCAAGGAATCGATCCTCTTCAGCCGCTGGGCCGCCGCCTTTTACCTCCAACAACGCCAGAAAGGCTGCGGCCATCACACCGCCGTCCGCGCCCTGGCCTACAAATGGCAGCGCATCATCTGGAAATGCTGGTCCACCCGCACACCCTACAAAGAAGAAACATACGAGGCTGCACTCAAGAACAATGGCAGTCCACTAGTGGCTTTGTTCGACCACATCGAGATCGGAAAATCACCAATGAAAAACCCCGCGAAAAAATCTTAAAAAAACCTCTTGTCGGATTACCTCAGAGGTGAGCTCAGCGGCGGCGGCCTCAAGGCACACCGATTGCAACAGTGACGCGATGCCGCCGTTCGCTGCAGCGCACGGTTAGGCCGCACGGTCACCATGCTGAAAGCTGACCTCCTCCCTGTGCAACGATCCTGCCTGTCGGCGCGGAGACCTGCCAACTCTCGTAGCCAGACGAGAATGGAATGATCTCCAATCGCTGCTCATCGTCGAAATCAATGAACAAGTCTGCGGTACTCTCGCGAACCTCGACGCGCTGAACCGCCGCATCGCCAAGCAAGGATGTGGCGCGCGCTGCCGCATCGATCGGAGCTGGCAAACCAAACTGCTGGTGGTGATCATCACTGCTCACTGCGATGCCCCCTTCGTGAATCAGGCGCCACGGACACTCGACGCTGATGCCGAGTGAGTCTCCGAACGCAAAGAACCAAATCGACGGCTCCGAGAACGAAACCTCGACATGTCTTCCTACCATCCACGAAAAGTCGAAAGGATTCATGCGCGGTGCGGGCTAACAGATAGTCGGTTTCACATTTGACGTATAGTTAATAACCACTACCATCGTCAACAACAATAACGAATGTTGCACCACAGCACCTTCCGGAGCAGCGCGGCCCCACGCGGCCCTCAAGAGATCCCTTCATCAGTTCCACCAAAGTGATCCCCAACCCGAGAGCCAAACTCCTCGACGAGGTGCGCGAAGTCCTGCGCGTCCTCAATACCCTCGTAATCCTCTATGACGAGGTTCTGCACATCGAACTCGATTGGATGGATAATCTCGTTCGCGCCCGGTGCACCACCCGGCTGCCCCTGGTGATGTCGCGTGATTTGCCTCCGGCTTCCTTCCCGCGGGTGCTTTCTCCGCAGTTGCCTTTGGCTTGCAGTTCCGCTCGCAACGCCTGCAGGGGACTTTAACCCGTATGTTCTGAGTCATGTCCGGCGTACAAAGCTCAGCGACGGCGGCCACGAGACGCGTCGATGGCAACCGCGACGGCCCGCCGCCGTTCGCTGGTTAGGCCTACGTTCCATACAAATTAAATGCTATCCCCGTGCCGGCAAAAGACACAACTACCGCACCAAGGGCTGACAATCCGAGTGCGGCAGCGATGCGCGTCCGATGAAAGCTGAAGAACAGAACTCCGGAGGCAACTGCAAATCCAACAAGTAGCGGCAAAACAAAGACGACGAAATCAGAACCGGCCCATGACTCGTGGGAAATCGCTCGGCAACGGTAAAAGAACCAAGCGAGCGTACCTTGAATGCCAAAAACCAGAGCTAACTTGAGGATCAGTTTGGTCACGCGCGTAGTAGGCCTAACGCTCTAAAGCTGAGCCACGCGGCACAAAAACACAAGAAAACCCACACAGTCTCGGCAAATCGAGAGCGCCCGTCCGCGTTGGCTCCAGCGTCGTTAGGCGGCATTTTGTCAGCTACGTCTTAAAGTCTGTTGTGGTTTCGAACTTTCCCAGTTTCGCGTCGTATTTCGTGAAAATGCTCTGAAAATCGCGATTCCAGCGTCCCCCTTCGATGA
>DATHEW010000105.1:0-4911 GCA_035318425.1 Candidatus Acidiferrum sp.
TCGGCTTCAGTGTCGCTTCGGTGATCTGCTGGCCATTGATGAACGTGCCGTTGGTGGAGTTCAGGTCGCGAATGACGACATCATTGCCCTTGAGAAGTATTTCGGCGTGATGACTTGAAACCGATGCGTCAGGGATCTGAAAGGTGTTGTCCTCCACGCGTCCGACCGTCGTCCGCTCTGCTTTCAGCTCGTGCGAACGTCCCGTCAGTCCTTCGCTGAGAACAACCAGTCTGGGCATATTTGCGGCTCAGATTATGAACGGCACACTTCAAGTCAATGCGTGATTCGCCAGGGCGTCCATTCCAGGCACTTATTTCGATTCGATCAACTTCCGAAATTCAGCGAACAGTGGATTGGAATCGTGCGGCCCGGGCGATGCCTCGGGGTGGTACTGCACGCAGAAAATCGGTTTAGTCTTGTGGCGCATGCCTTCCACAGTCTGGTCGTTCAGGTTGATGCGATTGACTTCCACGTCACTCGGTAATGAATTCGCATCGACTGCGAAGCCATGGTTCTGCGAGGTGATTTCGACCTTGCCGGTTTCGAGATCTTTCACCGGCTGATTGCCGCCACGATGACCGAACTTCAGCTTGAAAGTTTTTCCACCCAGCGCGAGTCCGAGAATCTGGTGGCCGAGACAAATGCCAAATGTCGGAATACCGCTCTTCACGACATCCGCCACAGCCTGCGTGGCGTAAGGGAGAGCCGAAGGATCGCCGGGGCCATTCGATAAAAACACGCCGGCGGGCTTGTACTTAAGCACCTCGGCGGCGGGAGTCGTAGCCGGGACGACTTGCACCTTGAACCCCTGCTGACGCAGACGCCGCAGGATGTTGTATTTCATGCCGAAGTCGTAAGCCACGATCGGAATGTCGGCGACGGGCAACGCGTCGCGAACGTTGCGCACATCGGCCACCTGGTTCCCGCGCACGATGTTAAAACTCGCGCTCTGCTGGTCCTGCGGATCCCACAGGAACGGTTCGCGATGCGTGACTTCCCTCACGTAATCCACGCCGACGATTCCTGGCCACCGGCGCGAACGCTCCAGCGCTTCTTCCGCGCTCACGCCTTCCGTGGAAATAAAGCCCTTCATCGCGCCGCCGACGCGCAGCCTCTTGGTTAACGCGCGCGTGTCGATGCCTTGAATGCCCGGGATGCCGTTCTTTTCCAGATACTCCGCCAGCGAACAATCTGCGCGCCAATTACTCACCACCGGCGACAACTCGCGAATGACGAATCCCGCCACGTGCGGGCGCCACGACTCCACGTCCTGCTCGTTCACGCCGTAGTTGCCGATGAGCGGATACGTCATCGTCACGATCTGTCCCTTGTACGACGGGTCGGTGAGGATTTCCTGGTAGCCCGTCATCGACGTGTTGAAACAGACCTCGCCGCACGCATGAGCGCGTGCGCCAAAACCTTGGCCGTGAAACACCGTTCCGTCTTCGAGGGCGAGGATCGCTTTCATCAGTTCAACCGCTGCACAAATTGCGCGCGATGCTAGGTGCGGGCAAGTGCCGGTCAAGATGTTTCACCGGTTTGGCGTTCTGCGAGGGCGCCACAGGACTATGAAAGCCGAGGGCAGCTGTCCCACTAACAAGGGTGGTCTCTCAGCTCCGGTTCAGCTCAGTACGGCAACGGGAAACTTGAAGTCAGTTCACGCACGCGAGTGCGCACCGCGTGGGCTGCGTCGAGGTTCTGAATGTCCATCAACACTTCGCTGATCATGTCGGCGACGGCGGCCATCTCATTCTCGCGCATGCCACGCGTCGTGACCGCGGGCGTGCCGAGGCGAATGCCGCTGGCCTGGAACGGAGAACGCGTCTCGAATGGAATCGTGTTCTTGTTCACCGTGATGCCTGCTTCATCGAGCGCGATCTGGCATTCCTTGCCGGTGATTCCGCGCGCGCCGACATCGACGAGCATCAAATGATTATCCGTGCCGCCGCTTACGAGGCGGAAGCCGTTGTTCTTCATTCCCTCCGCGAGCGCACGCGCGTTCTTCACGATCTGCTGCTGATACGCCTTGAAGCCGGGCTGCATCGCTTCGTGCAAGCACACCGCCTTGGCCGCGATCACGTGCATGAGCGGGCCGCCCTGGATTCCGGGGAACGCCTGCGAGTCGATCTCCTTCGCATACTTTTCCTTGCACATGATGAGACCGCCGCGCGGGCCGCGCAGCGTCTTGTGCGTCGTGGTCGTCACAAAATCCGCGAATGGCACCGGGCTCGGATGTTCACCTGCCGCGACGAGACCAGCGATGTGCGCAATGTCCGCCAGCATCATCGCGCCCACCTCCTGGGCGATTTCGCTCATGCGCTTGAAGTCGATGACGCGCGAGTAAGCGCTCGCGCCGACGGTGATCATCTTCGGTCGATGCTCGCGTGCGAGTGCAGCGAGTTGATCGTAATCGATGCGCTCATCGTCCTTGCGCACGCCGTAATGAACAATGTCGAAAAACTTGCCGGAGAAGTTGGCCTTGTTCCCGTGAGTGAGATGGCCGCCGTGCGTGAGGTCCATCGTGAGCAACTTGTCGCCCGGCTTCAGCACAGCGAAGTACACGGCCATGTTGGCCCCGCTGCCCGAGTGCGGCTGCACGTTCGCGTGTTCTGCACCAAAAAGCTGCTTAGCGCGATCGATCGCGAGTTGCTCCGCGACGTCCACGTTTTCACATCCGCCGTACCAACGCTTCTTTGGATAACCCTCCGCGTACTTGTTCGTGAGCACAGAGCCCTGCGCTTCCATCACGGCGGGACTGGTGAAGTTTTCGCTCGCAATCAACTCGATATTTTCCTGCTGCCGCTGCTTCTCGAGGAGGATGACGTCGGCGATCTCAGGATCGACGGCGCGCAAGCGAAGCTGCTTCGGCGTCGCCGCTGAGGTTTCGATTTTGCTGACGCGGCGCTCGTGCCGGCCACCCGTTTCAAAGCTCGCGTTCAGAAACGCATCCACCATGCGCTTGGCTGTTTCCGCGTCGCTGTGCTTGGAGCCAATGCAGAGGACGTTCGCGTCATTGTGCTGGCGGGCCATGCCGGCCATTTCTTCGTCGAACACGAGCGCGGCGCGCACGCCGGGAATCTTGTTCGCGGTAATGCTCATGCCGACACCGCTGGTGCAAACAAGGATGCCGTAATCGTTTTTGTTGTCCGCCACCGCGTAGCCGACGAGATGCGCGAAGTCAGGATAGTCCGTCGATTCCTTGGAACTCGCGCCGTAGTCAACCACGGTCCAGCCCTTGGACTTGAGATGTTGTTTGACCGATTCCTTGATCTCGAACCCGCCATGGTCCGCGCCAATAGCGATGGTTTGTTGCAGAGAAGTATCACCACCGGAGGTGGGGGCAGCAGAGGTTTGTTCGATGAATTTCAACATAGAGGCGATGCCTTGTTCGATTTGGTCGCGACAGTTCAGGTAAACCTCGTACGAGCCGCCGATAGGATCACTGATGTCGTTTTCGTATGCATCCAGGGTTTCGTCGAACTCACGCAACAGGAAAGTTTTCTCGGCCGCCTGCGGATACAACAACGTGATCGCATCCACATGGCTGTGCGTCATGCCGAAGATGTAATCCGCCTGCGAGACCAGTTCGCCGGTGAGATGGCGGCTGCGATGGCGGGCGATGTCGATGCCGATCTCGCGCAACGCGCGAACGCCGTGCTCGCTGGCGGGCTGGCCGTCCACGGCGCCGACACCGGCGGACATGACCTTGTAATCGCCAAGACCGCGCACCGCATAGCGGAACAATCCTTCAGCCATGGGGCTGCGGCAGATATTTCCAGTGCAAACGAACAGGATTGTCTTCATCCGGCAAACGCGCGCGTCAGTGTGGTGCGGACAACGGAATTTTCAACGTGAAATCAATAGCGCGTGTGACGAACGATCGCCAACGCCTTGAGGAGATCGACCGCCCGCGCCAGCGCAGGATCGGCGATCACTGGCTTGCCGGGAGTTGCGGGCCGGGACGACTTTGCTTCTTCGTCAGGATCAATCCCTTCGCGCGACATGCGCACGAGCTCCGCTTCGTTAATGCGGCGGCGCGGTCCCTTATTCGTGATGCTAAGACTCACGACATTGGTGTTGCTGCCTTCAAAGCCAGAGCGCGGCAACATCCGGTACGCATCCACAAAGTACGCGCGTTCATCATCAGGGCTGACTTCCACAAGAATGTCTGGTTTGAGGCTGAGCAATTCCCCGCCGTTCGCCAGTTTCAGCGGCTGGGTAGCGACACGCAACGTCTGACCATTGCTCAACGGAAAATCTTTCGTCGCGCTGGCGAGTCCCGCCGTGTTGGTGCCGATGATCAAGGCGACATCCGTTTCGCGAAGAACGGCGGCAAGTGCTTCAGCGGCTCCAGCGGTGAAGTGATTCACCAACACGGTGACTGGTCCGCGGAACGCATTCGTTTTGTCGTGTGAATTCGCGGTGCCTCCCGACCATTCGAACAGTTTCTGACCGCGAGGAATGAAATGATCGGCGACGGCAGCCGCTGCGGCGTAATCGGTGCCATCGGCGAAACGAAGATCAATGGCCAGGCCTTTCAACGTGTTCGTCGCGGCCATCTGCGTAAGAGCACGTGTGAACTGTTGCGGCAATTCCGCCCCGACGCGGCTGATGCGGAGGTAACCATACTGATCATCGAACAGCGCGGACGCCGCGAGCGTCACCGTGTTCGTGTCACGCGTTGGTACTGCGGCCTGAGGGTCATCGAGTATCCAGGCGCGGGTTTCCAGTTTCGCGAGCAGCCCTTCGATTGAAGCTCGATTGAACTCGGCTGGGGTGAGGCCAGCGGCATTCGTGCGGATGAGATCACGCACCTCATTGAACGGCGGCGGTTCCGGACGCGCAGCCGAAAACGCATCGGTTGTAACGACAACCGCGCCAAAAAATATTAACAATCGTGAGATCGAACTC
>DATHEW010000106.1:0-5513 GCA_035318425.1 Candidatus Acidiferrum sp.
ACCCTGACTTCACGCAGAAGATCATCGATCGCTGGGGGCAACTGCGTACGAATGTCTTCGCGCTTTCGAACCTGATCACGCGTGTCGAGAGCATCACAAATCGTCTCAATGAAGCGAAGGACCGCGAGCACACCCGTTGGCCGCGCCTGAATACGTACGTCTGGCCGAACCCCGATGGTCCCAACTTGACCACCGCCGATGCCGTCACGCTCAACTGGAACGTCAATTACGCGATCAACAACACCTACGGCCAGCTCATCGGTGAGATGAAAAAATGGGTCGTCGGCCGCTACGCATGGGTAGATGCGCAATACACACTGCCACCCGCGCTGAGCCTGCCTTCGGGACCCATCACGCCGGGCGCCGTGCTATCGATCACCGGTCCCATCGGAACCATTTATTACACCGTCAATGGAACGGACCCGCGCGGCTCGAACGGCGTTGTCACCGCAGCAGCGCGAATTTACAGCGGCCCCATCACGCTCACGAACAACGCCGGCATCTTCGCCCGCGTGCTGAACGGCGCGAACTGGACCGCGCCTGCTCGCGGCGTTTATGTCGTTAGCACGCCTTCGCTGCGCGTCAGCGAGATCATGTATCATCCGGCTGATCCCGCGGTGGACAGCCTGTACCTCGAAGAGGATTTTGAGTTTATCGAAATCCAAAACACCGGCACGAACTCGATCAATCTCTCCGGTGCGCAACTCGGCGGCGGCGTTCAGTTCACCTTCGGCTCGAACACGCTCGCGCCCGGACAATTCGCGGTGGTGGTGCGCAACGTCGCCGGGTTTCAGTCGCGCTACGGCAGTGGAATTCCAGTCGCAGGGACCTTCACCGGCAAGCTCAACAACGCGGGCGATCACCTCGTGCTCACCGGACCTGTCGGCGAACCGATCCTCGACTTCGATTACGGCGACGGCTGGTACCCGATCACGGATGGCCTGGGCTTCTCGCTGGTCGCGCGCGATTCCAGCGCGGCCGTTGGCGTGTGGGGCAACAGCACTGCATGGCGCGCGGCGTCGCTTCTCGGCGGCTCGCCGGGCGCGGCTGATCCGTTGCTCGCCATCGCGCCGATCGTCGTGAACGAAATTCTGGCGAACTCCGTGACGCCGGCAGTGGATTGGATCGAACTCTACAATCCGCTTCCCACCAACGTGAACATCGGTGGCTGGTATTTGACCGACGACTTCGGCAGCCCGAAGAAATTCCGCATCGTCAACGGCACGGAGATTCTCGCGAACAGCCGCATCGTTTTCACGGAGGCGGACTTTAATCCAAACCCGCTCGACACGAATTCCTTCTCACTCAGTTCCGCGGGCGATGAAGTGTTCCTGTTCTCCGCAGACCTCGCCGGCAATCTCACGGGCTATGCAGACGGCTTCGACTTCGGCGCGTCTGACGAAGGTGTGACCTTCGGTCGTTTCATGGCGAGCGATGGCAGCATCGATTATCCGGCCCTCGCAGCGCCGACTCTCGGAAATCCGAATGCCGCGCCGATCGTCGGTCCCATCGTGATCAGCGAGATCATGTATCGTCCGCCGGACATGCAGGGACTCGACAACGACATCGATGAATTCATCGAGTTGAAGAATATCTCCGGCTCGACCGTGCCGCTCTTCAGCGCGGCGTTGCCGCACCAGACATGGCGTCTGCGCAACGGCGTTGATTTCGATTTCCCGACGAACGCGTCGCTCGCGCCGAACGAGATCGTGGTCGTGGTCAGCTTCAGCCCCACGAACGCGGAAGCGCTCGCGGCGTTCCGTTCCACGTACAGCGTCGGTCCGCAGGTGGCGATCTTCGGACCGTTCATCGGCAAGCTCGATAACTCTGGCGAACGCATCGAACTGTACCGCCCCGGCCAGCTCGGCACCAACGGCGTGCCGTACTTGATGGCGGAGAAGGTCACGTATTCCGATGACTTGCCGTGGAATGGCGCGGCGGATGGTTTTGGCCCGTCGTTGCACCGGCTCATGCCCGCGGGTTATGGAAATGATCCGATCAACTGGACGGCCGCTTCCCCAACACCCGGCGCAGCTCAGCCCGCAGGCGAAGCCCCGGTCATCACGCAGCAACCGGCCAACATCATCATCGTTAGCGGCGCGAACACGAACCTGAGCGTCGCTGCCCAGGGAAATGCATTACAATTCCAATGGCGATTTGAAGGGACAGACATTCCCGGCGCAACGAGTGCCATCCTGGCGCTGCCTAATATTAACGTGACGCACCAGGGCGAGTATCGCGTGGCCGTATTCAACAATAGCGGCGCCGTCTTGAGCGACAGCGCGGCGGTGACCGTGCGGTCGTTGCCTGTGATTACATCCCATCCTATTTCACAAACGAACAATCCCGGCTCGAATACAGTGTTTTCAACATTCGCGACGGGGACCGGGATCATGACTTATCAGTGGCGAACCAACGGCATCGACATCCCCGGTGCCACCAACACGATCCTCGCGATTCCGAACGCGCAGCTTTATCAGAACGCGGGAATTTACGACGTGATAGCCACGGACGAGATCGGATCGGCGGCGAGCGCGCCGGCGTTTCTGGTGATTCGCGTGCTGCCGTTCCTCGCGGCACCCGGCGGCCCGTACACAGTGCTGCAAGGCGGCACGATCGTCTTCACGATGAGCGCTGGCCCGGTGCATCCGTTGCTTCCGATGAGCATGCGGTGGCTGCCAAACCCGGCGAACATGGGTTCCGTCACGAACGTCACGACGACTTATTACACCAACGATTACCTCGTAATGACGAACTGCTTCACCAATGGCTTCGTGCGCCTGGTCCTCCAGAATCCGGTGGGCACGCTCAACATCACCACCACGAATGCGGGTGCTCCTTGGCTGACGGTGCTCGCCGATTTCGATCGCGACGGTGTGGCCGACGCGTGGGAAGCAAACTATGGCATGAACACCAACAACGCCGCCGACGCGACACTGGACCCGGATGCAGACGGTATGAAGAACCGCGATGAGTATGTCGCTGGAACGAACCCAACGAATGCGCTCAGCTTGCTGAAGCTCTCGCTCATGGAAACCAGTTCCGGCGCGCTGCAATTCACGGCGCAATCCAACATCAGCTATTCGATCCAAGTTCGCACGAACCTGAACACGGGTTGGCAGACATGGAGCAACGTGAATGCGTCGAACGCCGTCCGCGCGATTGACTTCAGCGAGGCGATGACGAACCGCGAACGCTTCTTCCGCGTGGTCACGCCGAAGACGCCGTGAGAAACGGACTGACGGATTATAGCGTTTGCCAAAAGTAATTTCCGTTTCGCGAGTTTGGAGCGTTGTTCCCCCCTCAGCCCCGGCCCTCTCCCTCGGGGAGAGGGAGCACCGCATTCCGTCTCTGCTGATGTTTGAGCGCGCGTCGTGACACGGACATCCGAAGGACGAATCTCCCTCTCCTCTGGGGTGAGGAGAACGCGAAGAAACGAACGAAATGGCGGCATTTGGAGTGCGCCGACTCGTCGCGCGGTTCGCTTGGCGACAATTCGCCAGGTAGGAAAAGCGATGACAAGTCACTGCACTCCAAATGCGGCTTGCCAGAACAATTCACTCGCGATGCCGAAGCAACCTTTGTTACCTTTTCGTCACAAACCCAAGCGACAATTTATGCGCAATTATTCTTTTCTCACGACGCTGTGCTGCTTGATTGCGGCCCAAACTTTCGCCGCGAACGACGTTCGCATCACCGAGTTCCTGACCAGCAACAGCCGAACAGTCGCGGATGAGGACGGCTTTTTCGTTGACTGGGTGGAAATCCACAACACGACCGGGACTAATATCAATCTCTTGAATTGGTCGCTCACCGATAACCCAGCCCAGCCCAATCGCTGGCAGTTCCCGGCCACGAATATTAACGCGGGCGCCTACATGATCATCTTCGTGGACAGCAAGGATCGCAAAGTGCCGGGCGGGACATTGCACGCCAACTTCAGTTTGAATGCGGACGGAGAGTATCTTGCCCTGGTCCGTCCCGACGGGAGCATCGCCACGCAATTTCCCACCACGTACCCGGTGCCGGACGAGTTCGTGGTGCAGGCCCAGGACATCTCGTATGGATTCGGCGTGCTCGCCTCGAATTTCACGGTGGTGGCGACGAATGCCTCCGTGCGTGTGCGCATTCCGAACAGCAACGCGGACGGCACGAACTGGCAGATCGCCGGATTCAACGACAGCGGATGGACCGCCGGCACGAATGGAGTCGGTTACGGAACGACGAATGCATTTGTGGCCGATTACGGCTTTGCTATTTCTGGAACAACACCGCTCATTCATTACCGCATGGATGAAACCAGCGGCACCACCGCCGCGAACATCGGTTCGGGCGCAGCAGCCATGAATGGCACTTACAATAGTACCGCTCTCGGCAGCAGCGGCCCGCGTCCGCCGGCGCAGAACGGATTCGAACCCAATAACAACGCTGTCACGCTCAACGGTTCCAGCAGTTTCGTCGCGGGACCGTCTGGCTTTTTCAGCGGACGCGGTGCGTTCACGGTCGGTGGTTGGGTGAATCCAGCCGCAGCGGCCCTGGCGGGAAGCCGAGTCGGTTTGTTCGGTCAGAATGATTGCGTGGAATTTGGTTTCAGCAGCGGCACAACGATCGAACTTTGGACGCCCGGCGGCGGTTCCATTCAGGTTCCCTACCCACATCCCGCAAATACGTGGCATCACATCGTGGGCGTGGGTGATGGCTCGGCGCTGCGCGTTTACATCGATGGTCAGCCGGCGGGCTCGGGCGGCATCACTACGGCGAGCTACGGGAGTTCGACTTTCAATTTCAATATTGGCGGCGGCGGCATTGCGGACGGGACCGGCAATTTCTTCACCGGCCAAATGGACGAGGTGGTGGGCTACCATCGCGCGTTGACCCCGGCCGAGGTGTTCTCGCTTTACCAGGCTGGAACGAACGGCCAGGGCGTTGCAGCCGCGAGCTTCGTGCGCACGGACGTAGGACCGGCAATGTCGAACGTGAATGCCAGCGCTTACATTCGCATCCCATTCAACGTCTCGAACCCGGAAGTTGTCTCCAGTCTCATGTTGCGCGTGCGCCACGACGATGGATTCGCCGCGTACCTCAATGGCGTCCTGGTCGCTCGAATCAACGCCAACGATCCGCTGGTGTTCTCGTCGGCGGCCACCAACACCCACTCGCCGGCGCTGGTGGATACATTCACCGTCGGCACCAACGCATTGCAGGCAGGGGCGAATATCCTGGCGATCCAGGGTCTGAATGCCGCGGCGAACGATCAGGACTTTCTGATCGTGGCGGAAATGATCGCCGTGAGCCTGACAGATGAAAGCGCGGTCCCGGTGTTCTTCACTTCGCCCACGCCCGGACAAGCGAATGGCAGCGGCGTGGCAAATCCGGGACCCGCCATTTTATCTCCGAACCACACGCCCAATGTTCCGCTGGACGGACAGGACATCGTGGTGACCACACGAATCGTGCGCAGTTTCTTCCCGATTGCGAACGTCACCCTTCGTTACCGCGTCATGTTCGGATCC
>DATHEW010000107.1:0-9374 GCA_035318425.1 Candidatus Acidiferrum sp.
GTCTACATGCTGCAGACGCGGAACGGCAAGCGCACCGCCATGGCGGCGCTCAAGTTCGCGGCCGACATGGTGAAGGAGAAGTTGATCGATTGGGAAACCGCCGTTCTCCGCAACCCAGCCGATCAGCTCGATCAATTGCTCGCGCCTGTCTTCGACATCGCGGAAGTGAAGAAAGCGAAAGCCATCGCCACCGGACTTCCGGCTGGGCCTGGCGCGGCGTCCGGTCAGGTTTACCTGAATGCGGATCGCGCGGTCATCGCTGCCGAAAAGGGCGAGAAGGTTCTCCTCGTTCGCAACGAAACTTCACCTGAAGACCTTCGCGGCATGATCGCCGCCGAAGGCATCCTCACTGCGAAAGGCGGCGTGAGTTCACACGCGGCACTCGTCGCGCGCCAGATGGGGAAGGTTTGCGTCTGCGGCGCGAGCGCGTTGGAGATTGATTACGGCGCGAAGACGGTCACAGCCTCGGGCCAGACGTTCAAGGAAGGTGACTTTCTCTCGATCGATGGCACGAGCGGCACCGTTTACGCCGGCCAACTCAAGACGCAGCCGTCCGAAATCATTACTGGGATGCTACAAGGCGACAAAGCCGCGCAAGCAACGGAGAAGTTCAAGAGTTTCCAACAGCTCATGACCTGGTGCTCGAAAGCCACGCGCATGCAGGTTCGCACGAACGCTGACACGCCCGAGCAAACCGAGAACGCCCTGGCATTTGGCGCCACGGGCATCGGTCTCACCCGCACCGAACACATGTTCTTCGAGGGCAATCGCATCGACGCGATGCGTGAGATGATTCTCGCCGAAACCGTCGCGGATCGTAAGAAAGCGCTCGCCAAGTTGCTGCCATATCAGCGCGATGACTTCACCGGCATCTTCAAGGCGCTGAAGGGATTCCCGGCCACGATTCGTTTCCTCGATCCCCCGCTCCATGAGTTCGTCCCGCACGAACCCAAGGCGCAGGAAGATCTGGCGAAGAAGCTCGGCGTCTCGGCTGAGAAAATCTCGAAGCGCGTCGCTTCCTTGCACGAGTTCAATCCGATGCTCGGTCATCGCGGCTGCCGTCTCGGCATTGCATATCCCGAGATCACAGAGATGCAGGCGCGCGCCGTCTTCGAAGCGGCGGCGGATGTCCTCAAGCTCAAGATCAAAGTGAAACCCGAGATCATGATCCCGCTCGTGGGCTTCAAGAGGGAACTCGATCTCCAGGTTGAGATCGTCCATCGCGTCGCGAAGGAAGTCATGGCGGAGAAGAAGATCAAGTTCGCCTACATGGTCGGGACGATGATCGAAGTCCCGCGCGGCGCTCTCACGGCCGACGAGATCGCGCAGACCGCTGAGTTCTTCAGCTTCGGCACGAACGACCTGACCCAGACCGCGCTCGGCATCAGCCGCGACGACATGGGCTCGTTCCTCATGCCTTACGTTGAGAATGAAGTGTTCAAGAAGAACCCGTTCGCCACGCTCGACCAGGTCGGTGTGGGCCAACTCATGAAGATCGCCATCGAGAAGGGCAACAAGTCACGTCCTGGCATCAAGCTAGGCATCTGCGGTGAACACGGCGGTGACCCTGACTCCGTGAAATTCTGCCATAAACTTGGGCTGAACTACGTGAGCTGCTCGCCCTATCGCGTGCCCGTCGCCCGGCTCGCCGCGGCGCAAGCTGCGATTGAAGAGAAGCGTGCGGCGGTGGCCAGGAACGGCGCCGGCCGCGGCATCAAGCCCGGCAAAAAGAAAAAGCTCGCGAGGAAATAATTCCTCAAAAGTAAAATTGCATGTGAAGCCGCCCGGGAAACCGGGCGGATTTTTCTTGTCGGGGAAATCGTCACACTGCTAGTGGCCATTTCATAAACCGCCACGGAGCGCGGCTATGTCCGCAGGATCAGCCGCCGCACGCTCAACCGCCATGAGTGTGGCGCACGCTGCGGCTGACGCTTCGCGCACAACCGCGCTCCGCGGATTTATGGTCAGCTGCTGTGGTTTGCAGCGTTTCGAATCCGAATTTTTTTTGCAGTCGCTATTGGAATCGCACTGACTTCTCCGAGCTGATCGCAGAAAAAAACTCCCGCGATTCGAAGAAAATATTTTGGTGCGGGAAGTATTGTCTGGTTTAGTTGCAGCCATGATCCGGCAACATCTCAGCGCACGGTCGCGCTATGCCAACGGATCGTCGGCGCAAGCTTGCGGCGGCGATGGAACGAAAGCGAAAACAGGCCACGCAAAGACGCCGCTGCCGCCAGGAAAGCGCCGCGTCTCGGTTGTCATTCCCGTACTGAACGAATCCGCAACGATCGCTTCGGTCGTGGCATTTTCACTCCGCAGCCGGCTCGTGAACGAAGTCATCGTCGTGGATGACGGATCGATCGATGACACCGCCGAATTGGCGGCCGCGGCTGGCGCGAAAGTGATCACGAGTACGATGCTCGGCAAGGGCGGTTCCATGGAAGACGGCATGCGCGAAGCCAGGAACGAAGTGATTCTTTATCTCGATGGTGATCTGCGTGGCTTGCGGGAAGATGTCATCGAGTGCATGACGCTTCCTCTGCTGAACGACGAAGTGGATTTCGTGAAAGCGCGGTTCACGCGCGAGGCGGGGCGCGTCACGGTGCTGACCGCTCGGCCGTTGTTGCGCACGTACTTTCCTGAGATCGCACATTTCGAACAGCCGTTGAGCGGAGTCATGGCGGCGCGCAAATCACTGCTGGAACAACTTCGATTCGAGAATGACTACGGCGTGGACGTCGGGTTGTTCATCGATGCGTCACGGGCGAAGGCGCGCGTGTCGGAGGTGGACATAGGTCACATCGAGCACGAAAGCCACGCGCTCGAAGTGCTTGGTGAAATGGCGACGCAGGTTGCGCGCACCATTCTCGAACGGGCTGCGGGTTGCGGACGCTTGCGCCCTTCGTTCATGCGCGAGGTGAAGGAAACGGAACGTCATCAACGCGCGGATCTCGGCCACATTTTCTCACGCATGCCATCGACACAGCGGGTGGCGCTCTTCGATATGGACGGCGTGTTGCTGAACGGCCGCTTCATCCGCGCACTTGCGGATCGTGTGGGGAAAGCCGTGGAGCTCGCGACCTTCCTCGACAACTTCAGCATGTCGCCGGAGGAACGCGCGAAAAAGATCGCGCTTCTCTTCACGGGCGTGCCGAGGACGGTGTTCGAGGAGACTGCGAAAGACATTCCGCTCACGCCCGGCGCGATCGAGACGATCGTCGGCTTGAGAAAAATCGGCTACCGCGTCGGCATCGTGACGGACAGCTATCACGTCGCCGCTGAGATCGTGCGCCGCCGTGTCTTCGCGGACTTCACCTTCGCCCACATGATGAAATTCAAGCACGGCAAGGCAACGGGGCGTGTGACGCTGTCGCCGGCTATGGCGCATGAGGAAGGTTGTTGCGAGCATCTGTTCTGCAAAGTGAACGTGCTGCGGCACCTCTCCGAGCGGCTCGGCATCACGGCGGAAGACGTCGTGGCCGTGGGCGATGGTGAGAATGATATTTGTTTGCTGCGCGCAGCGGGCAAGAGCATAGCGTTCGAACCCAAGGTGCCGCAGTTGGCGCAAGTGGCGCAGCATGTCGTGGAAGGGACGTTGTCGGCGGTGTTGTCGATCATTCAATTGCCGGCGGCGGGCACGCGGTGGCTGACGCATCAGTTGCTCGAGCCGCTTTTGTTGGAGGAGCCGCCGTCCGATTCGGTGTCGGCGGCGGCCAGCGAGTAGCACGCGGGCTTTCCCGTATTTGAAGAGGCGAAGCAATATTTGACCTGTAGCGGTGCGTTGCCTACCGTCCGCATCGTGTTCGTTCGGAGCAGTAAATTCGCCGTTGTCCTCATGCTGGTGCTCGCCACCGGCGGACAATGGTTTTTGCTGCAATCGCTCGCGTGGGTGCAGATGACTGTGAGCTACGCGAAGACCGAATCTTTTGGCGCGGCGCTGCAGAAAACTTTCGACGGCAAGCATCCCTGCAAACTCTGCAAGTTCGTGAAGCGCGGGAAAGCCGCCGAGCAACAGCGCGATCAGCAAGCGCCCCAACTCAAGATTGATTTTCAACTCGCTGCTGGAACGGCGACACTCGTGCCGCCGAGACCCTTCCGGCACTTCACTCCGTTTCTCGCCGACGCTGAGCTTCGCGCCCACGCGCCCGCGCTACCGCCTCCCCGGGCAGCATAATCCTCCCCATCTTCTGCGTGGACGATTGACTCGTCCGCGCGTGTTTCCTGTCGAGGCATGAGCCTTCGACTTTTTTCCTGAATTGAAAAAAGACCCGGACTGTATCCGGGCACACAACTGTGAATCGTCGTTCCGGGTTTACCCTGATCGAACTGCTGGTGGTGATCGCAATCATCGCGATCCTCGCCTCGCTACTGCTGCCTGCGCTCGCGAAGGCCAAGCAACGCGCGGTCGCGACCAAATGCTTGAATAACCTCAAGCAGATCGGTCTCGCCAGTGTGATGTACGCGCACGACAACGAGGATTCGCTCCCGCTAACAGCGCACCAAGGCAACTCATGGGTGTCTGCCGTCCAGACTTATCTGGCCGGCACAAACCTGCATCGCTGTCCGAGTGATCAGAATACGAATCGCATTTACAGCTACGCCTTGAACGATTTTCTCCTACCACCCGATCCTTTGGTGGGCGGTACGGATTATTCGAAACTGACGGCGGTGCCCTCTCCGAGTGACACGCTGTTCATGGCTGAATGCGCCGATGCGAACAACGGGAGCGATCACCTTCACTTGAAACCGGAGGAAGGAGATCCACCGTTGAACGCGAGCACTTTTGCAGGCGAGGTAGCAGTCAAACGACATTTCTCAGGTGCGACTTATCTCTTCGTGGATGGCCACGCTGAACGACATCTGTGGAACAGAATTAAACCTGAAGTAAGCCGCACCGGCTCGCGTTTTGTGTATCCGGTCGGCGCACCGTAGCAAGCATCCATCAGGACTCGGTGCAAGCCTTTGACCAATCGAGAAAACGGAACTGCCGACGGAACGCCTCGGCCACCCATCAACGAACTATCTGAAAAAATGAAACAACTTCTGCTTCAATTACTGATTGCATCCGCCGCTTTGTCTGTGCCGCACCATGCATTTGCGCAGGGACACGGACATCTCTACGTCGGTGCTGTCGCACGAACGAACGGAGCGCAACTCCTCTTCGACAACGGGTTCGATTTCGTCAGCTCGAACGGTTACGTGAAGACACTCACGTATGACACCACCACGAAATATTCTAACTACTTTCAACAGAACATCACGCTGACCGCGCGGGCGCTTAATGCCGCGGGCGTACCTGAACCGTTCGCTGCATCCGCCGGCACTGACATTTGGGCGAGTATCGAAACGGTCGAAGGACCGGCCGGTGGAGAGTTCGCATTTTGGGAAGAAGGCGCTACAGGCCCGACGATCCGGGTCTTATCTGGTGGCACGAACACCAGCATGTTCCGACTAACCAGTCTCACCACCCTCGTGTCTCCGACGAGTGATCCTTTCGGTCACAATCACGGGCGGCGTTTCACCGCCACCAAGGCGGGCATTTACAAAGTGGCTTTCAAAGCGTGGGATCGCTCTACGAACGGCAGCAACGGCGGCCCAATCCATACGCCGAGTGAACTATTACCGATTTACTTCCAAGCCGGTCTTAATATCGCGTCCATCACTCGTTCCAGTTCCGTTGCTACCATCACTTATGGCTCGTACACGAACACGAGTTTCGCGGTCGAAAGCTCAACGAACCTCTTGGCAACAAACCAGTGGACGGTGATTGGTCCCGTGAAGAATGGCGACGATCTCTTCCAAAGCCAGCGCGATACGAACAGCATGGAGATGCGATTTTATCGCGTGGTCGCGATCCCAATCGATCTCGACTGATTCATTCGCGGGCTTTGATCCCCGCGGGGTCACGATATTTTTTGTGGCAGGAAGAACATTGCTGCGCCAGTGCGTCTAATCCTTTGTCGAGCCGCGCGCGTAGCTCGGTCCCAGGCTCGACTTCGAATCGGCGGAGCAGTTGTTCCATTTCGCGAGCGCCGGCTTCGGCGGCTTTCAGGCGCGCGATGAAATCGTCGCCTTTGCTCAGCGCTTCCGGCAGGCGTTCGGCTTCCCGATAATGTTCCCAGAGAATCACAGCTTCATGAGCGGGTCGGATGTCAGGGTTGTCTTTGGGTGACGCGTACGCTGCTTTGCGCACCGCTTTCAGGTGGTCCCACCGCTCATCGATGGCCACCATGTTGTCCACCAACCCCGAACTCCGGGCCATCTCTGGGAACTCCGCCGGGAGAGAACGCAATTGCGCGGGCGTCGGAGCGTGAAACTCTCGCACGGTCTGGAAAAGTCCCACGTAGTTGCTGCCGGTTCCCGCGGCCTGAAGCCATGCTTCGCCTTGCGAGGTGGACCAACCGTTGTTCCCCATGCAAATGACTGCCGCTGCGGCGGGCCCGCGGTGAAGCCCGTGATGGCAATGAACAAAAACAGGACCAGTATTTCCCTGAGTCGCTTTGACGAGCCGCGCCTGCACATTCGTGCTGATCCCGTCGTAGCCGTGCGGGAGATGGACGTATCGCATCCCGTATTTGTGCGCAAGTTCCACGTTGGGTCGCGAGCCATCGACGCTCACGATGGTCTTGATGCCGAGCCTGACGAGTTCGGCAAAGGAGGCTTCGCTATCAGGTGAACTCCCGGAATAAACGTTCGTTCCCAATTGAAATGCGTTGTGAATGTTCGTTGATTCAACGGCTCGAATTCCCAGCGGTAAGACGCGATTTGGCGGCGAAACATCCGCTGCCAAGGTCCCGCTGTCATGCATCACGACAAGCCACAGCACGGAGACCAGAAGCAAACGAGCGGGCATAGAAAAAAATGTTCGCACGGCTGACGCAGTGAATCAAAGGGCGGTTTCGCAAAGCAACCATTCCTTGCCCGCATGCACGGCTTTCACTATTGCTGCGAGACAGTTCAACGTGAACAGACCACTTCAGAAAGCCATCGCGATCTTCGTGACATTCGGTGTCGCGCTCGCGGGCGTGATCGGGCTAAACCCTCGATTACACGTTTTGGTAGAACATTCGGGTGCGGCTGCGCTGCATTCGCATTCAGGAGGCCGGCAGGCTGCGACTGAATTCACCCACGCGCACGCTCACTCGCACGTACATCAGGATGCCGGGAAGGCATCTCGCTCGCGGAGCGTTTTCTTTCCGACTCCGGCATTAGTCGCACATGCGCAGCCGTTAACGCTATTCGGACTGACGCCGGGCGATGTTTATCACGCGATCGGTCGAGTCATCTCAATTGCGCTGACACCACTGGCCGCCACACCGGACCAAAGCAACGGAGATCATACGCATCACAGCCTTTCGCAACTGCTTTTGAGCGGAGCAGTGGAAGGCGCGGTTGAAATAGGGCCGCTGATCGTCAAGCCCGAGCGCTTCACATTTTTCCGATCATCTCCCGAAACGCGCCCTGTCGTGGCTGAATGGAACGCCTCCACAGCAACACGCGGTCCGCCCGCCTGCTGCTGATCTTCGTTCGTTAAACCGATTTCAGGAATCCGTTTTGGCCCATCGCACGTTTCTGGGCAGGAACGGCGCGATCACTTCCGGCCGACTGAGTTGGCATTGGGCAATCGTCGCGTGGAATTCAGCAACCCAATCAATTTTATGCAGGAGAAAAATCAAAAGCACAAACGCGCGGCCATAAGTGTGGCGAGGCGCGGTCAGATCAATCATTTCAATTCAGCAGTTTTCACCCTCGCGTGTGCGATTTGCGTCGCGCACGGACAGGAGAGCACGAACAAAATCACGCGGCTCGACGAGATCGTGGTGGAGGGACGCGAGGACAGTCTCATCGGTGTCGCAGACTCGGCCACGCAAGGAACGGTGGGCGCAAAGCAGTTAGCCGATCGGCCCATCCAACGCGCGGGAGAAATTCTGGAAACGGTGCCCGGCGTGATCATCACCCAACACGCTGGCGGTGGGAAAGCGAACCAGTACTTTCTGCGCGGCTTCAACCTCGATCACGGCACGGACTTCTACACTACGCTCGACGACATGCCGGTGAATCTTCCCTCGCACGGCCACGGGCAGGGTTACACCGACATGAACATCGTGATTCCCGAACTGGTGCAGCGAGTGAACTACGAGAAGGGAGTTTACTACGCACAGAATGGTGACTTTGCCTCAGCGGGCGCCGCGCATCTGGAAACGTTCCGCGTCTTGCCGCAAAGCTTCGTCACGCTCGAAGGCGGGATGTACGGATACGGCCGGCTGGTCACGGCCTCGTCGCCGCAACTCCGCAATGGTTACCTGCTCTACGGCGCGGAGGCGTATCATCACGACGGGCCGTGGAAGAACGCGGATGATTACCAGAAGTTCAACGGCATCGTGAGCTACAGCCTGGGCGATACTGCAAACGGCTACAGCATCACGGCGCGCGGTTATCACGGGCGCTGGGGTTCGAGCGATCAGGTGGCGCGCAGTGCGATCGAGCAACACGTCGTGAATTTCTACGATTCACTCGACGATACCACGGGTGGTGATTCGCAGCGCTACAGCTTTCAGGCGGAGTGGCATCGCAGCGGCGACCGATCAGCAACGAAGCTGATGGCGTATGGCTTCTACTACGACCTCGACCTGTTTTCGAACTTCACCTACTTCCTCGACGATCCAGTGCGTGGCGATCAATTCGAGCAGAAAGATCGCCGATGGGTCCGAGGTTTGAATGCGAGTCACACGCTCTTCGGTCAACTCGCCGGTCGCGAAATGGAAAACACATTCGGCCTCCAGGTCCGCGACGACGTCATCCGAAACGGGTTGTTCCGCACTCAACACCGTGATCGTATTTCCACCACGCGACGTGATGACATCGCGGAGTCCAGTGTCGGTCTTTATTTCGAGAACAAGGTGCAGTGGGCAGAGAAGATTCGCACCGTGGCCGGCTTGCGCGGCGACTTCTACCACTTCGACGTGGACAGCACTCTCGGCGCAAATTCCGATGCTCGTGCCGACGTGATCGGCAGCCCGAAGTTGAGCCTGATCTTTGGACCATGGGAGAAGACCGAGGTGTATTTGCAGGGCGGACTGGGCCACCACAGCAACGATGGGCGCGGCGCCAACACGCGAATCGATCCGGCCAGCGGCGCGCGTGTCAGCCGGGCCGATCCCCTGGTGCAGACTTACGGCGCGGAATTCGGAGCGCGCAACACGTTCGTGCCCGGGCTGCAAAGCACCGTCTCGCTTTGGTGGCTCGATGTGGATTCAGAGCTTCTGTTCGTGGGGGATGCTGGCGCAACCGAGGCGAGCCGGCCCAGCCGGCGTCACGGCGTAGAGTTCGCAAACTATTACAACGTGAACAAATGGATCACACTCGACGCCGAT
>DATHEW010000108.1:0-2661 GCA_035318425.1 Candidatus Acidiferrum sp.
CACGGGCGCTGCACTTTGGGCCGGCTTCGCGATGGCCACGTACATCACCGGACTCAGCTTTTTGGCGCGGAAGGAAAGCACGGGTATGCGCGTGCAAGTCTGGCCCCTGGCCCTGCTCGCGATGCCGGTCGCGCTCGCCGCTCTCGTGAATGATGGCGCTCATCTGCGCGACGCCGCGGTGATCTCCGCGATCTTCATCTTGTGGTCCGCGCGCTCACTGCGCTCGGCCTTCAGCGCGCCGCTCAATGTCGGGCGCGCCGTTTCTGGTTTGCTCGCGGGGATCGTTTGGGTGGATTGGCTGGCCGTCGCGGACCAACCGCCCGAACGCGGCGCGGCGTTCATCGCGCTGTTTCTGCTCGCGCTGTTGTTTCAAAGGTTCGTGCCGGCAACTTAAGCGAAACTCTTTCGTTCTCGCCGTCGAAAATGAAAAAGCCCGCGGCGCACCGCGGGCGAACTTCACTGACAACCATTCGTTACTTGATCTCGATCTTGCGCGGCTTCACGCGCTCCATTTTCGGCAGGCGCAACGTCAGGACGCCCTGGTGCATCTCCGCCGAAATCTTTTGCGTGTCCACCACCGGATCGAGTTCGAACGCGCGGCGATAATCTGCCGCACGCGACTCCCGATAAAGAACGTTGCCAGGCATTTCTTCATCTATGCGACGGCCGACGAACGTGAGCGTGTTTCCTTCCAGTGTGATCTCCAGCCCGTTCTTCGCCACGCCCGGCATCTCCGCTTCGATCACATATCCTTCGTCCCGCTCGTAGATGTTCACTTCAGGGGCCACGAACGGGCGCGCCGCCGTGCCGTTGGTTGTCTGTCTTTTTTCAACAACTGCGTTCATGTCTTCTCCTTGGGTTATTCGACTTTTACATCGATCTGCTTTGGCTTGGCCTCTTCCGATTTCGGCAACGTCACGGTCAGAATCCCATCCTTGTAGGACGCATGGACCTTGTCGGCTGCCACTGCCATCGGAAGGGTCAGCGTACGCTGGAATTTTCCGAGAAAGCGCTCCGACCGAAATGACTGCGCGTCTTCGACCTTCTCCTCTTCCTTGCGCTCGCCCGAGAGCGTCAACACGTCGCCATGCAGCGCGATGTCGATGTCTTCTTTCTTCATGCCGGGAAGTTCAGCCTTCAATGTAAGATGATCGCGGTCCTCATAGAGGTCGATCGACGGCAGCCAGCCGCCCAGGAACTGCTGCGAATCGCTCGTCAGCGAGTTGAGCGGTGACTCGAACAAACGGTCAATTTCATCCCGCAACACAGAGAGGTGCCGGAAAGGCGACCACGCGGGACTCTCAGGTTTTTGAAAACGTATGAGTGCCATAACTTGTCCTTTCTCTCCCAATATCAGCGAAAGGAATGCCAGCCCCGGCATGGCCTTAAGTCGGTGAAAATGAAGAGCTGTTGCTGCTCGGAACCAACACCACGAGACGTGATGGGAACATCATTCACACCGCCGTGTCACAGTTGTGACAACCTGAAACAGCCGTCAGAACAACGAGTAGATGAAGGGCGCGAGGGGCGAACCGGCACCCAGGATCAGCAAGGCGCCGAGCGCGAAGAGAATCACCACGATGGGGATGAGCCACCACTTTTTCTCCTGGCGAATGAAGCAAAGGAATTCTTTCAGCACGTTCCACATAGGTCGGTCGAGGGCGAGCCTAGCCGCGCTGCGGTGCGTCAGCAAGGGGAGCCATGCAGGACAGGTCGACTAAAACTGCTGATCAGCGGGTTCGGTTTGGAGTGCGCCGACTTGTCGGCGCTTTTTCCCCGGGGTGACTTGTCGCGCCGCAGTTTGGCGACAAGTCGCCAAACAAAAAAACGGTGACAAGTCACCGCACTTTAAACCATTCGCTTCGCGCTTCCCGACAGTTTTAATCGTACCCATGCGTCACACCCATAAACGTATTTGCCGGACGCGGTCGGGAACCGGTCCGGCAAATCTTGAAGCCCTTAACTCAATGCTTTCCGGCCAGGGATCGCGGAGCGTCCAACTTATCTTCCGGCGCTCCGATCACCATCACGCCATCCGCACCCGCGTTCTCCTCGGGAATGCGCATGCCGTAGAACGAGCGATAGACGAAAATCAGGGCGATCAGGAAGAAGAACCCGCCGACGAAAGGGCTCCAGTTTATTGCGTTCGGGTCGAGTTTTAACGCCTCACGATGGCTCTGAATCATCGATACCGCAATTTCCACTGCGAGCAGGCCGAAGAGCGTGGTGAACTTGATCACCGGATTCATCGCCACGGACGACGTGTCCTTGAATGGATCGCCCACGGTGTCGCCGACGACCGTCGCCGCGTGGAGCTCGGTGCCCTTCTGCCGCATGTCCACTTCCACGATTTTCTTGGCGTTGTCCCACGCGCCGCCGGCATTGGCCATGAAAATCGCCTGATACAGCCCGAACAGCGCGATCGACATCAGATAGCCGATGAAGAAGTAAGGATTGAAGAATGGCAGTGCGAGCGCGAAGCAGAACACCACGATGAAGATGTTCCACATGCCTTTCTGCGCATAGACGGTGCAGATGCGAACGACTTCCTTGGAGTCCTTCTCGGACGCCGTGGTCGCATCGAGCTTCATGTTCTCCTTGATGTAAACCACCGCGCGATACGCGCCGGTCACGACGGCCTGGCAGGAAGCGCCGGTGAAC
>DATHEW010000109.1:0-7417 GCA_035318425.1 Candidatus Acidiferrum sp.
CCAGATGGCGATCTCTCCTTTGTGACGCAGCGCCAGAAAACGTCCGCCGGGACTGAAGTTAAGAACATGCTGCACACTCTGAGTCGTCAGCGTCAACAGGCTGAGTTGTTGCCCATCGCCTGCGCGCACGACACGCACCGGCCCGCGAAACGAACTCTGCGCGTAGGTTTGCTGGCGCGCATCGAAGCTCAGGTAGGTCGGGTCCGGTTCGGGCGGCACATTCGTCGCAGCTTCAATCCACGCATCGTTGAGCGCGAGCGTTGCAATCGCTTCCCGGCGAAGTCGCAACGTGAACTCCGGATTGCGGTCGCCTTCAACGATGCGTGACGCCTCGGCGAGCGCGGCCCAACTGTCGCGTTGCTGGCCAGAGCGCCCGCTAAGACGAAGCGCTCGCGCCTGGCTCAGCAACGTTTCACGCAACTGCGTTTCCCTGGCTTGCTCCGCGCGGCTCACTCGCACATACGCGAGCGTCGGCACGATTAGCAGCGTCAGCAACGTCACGAGAAGCGCCACGACGGCGCTGGCCTTCGCGGGATGCCGCTGACACCATCGCCAACCCCGGCCGATGATGCCGGCGGGTCGCGCGTGCAATGGTTCACGACGTTGGAACCGCCCCAACTCGTCCGCGAGTTCCCGTGCGCTCGCGTAGCGTCGCGCAGAATCCTTCTCTAAACACTTCAGACAAATCGTCTCGAGATCGGCGGGAACGGTTGGATTGAGTTGTCGAGGTGCGAACGGTTCATCATCGATGACCTGACGCAGAATTGCCTGCGGCGAGTCGCCGAGAAATGGCGGACGCCCCGTCAGCAGGTGATAGAGAATGGCCCCGAGCGAATACACGTCGCTCGCTGGACCCTCTTGCTCGCGTTCGCCGCGCGCTTGTTCCGGCGCAAGGTAAGAGGGTGAACCGAGGACCTCGCCCGTGAGCGTGAATCGCTCGTCTGCGTTGATCTGTCGCGCCAATCCAAAATCACTGACACGCGGTTCGCCGAACGCGTCGATCAACAGGTTCGACGGCTTTAAGTCGCGATGGAGGACGCCTTGCTCATGCGCGAATTGAACCGCTTCGACCACGGGGCGAAGCAGACGCGCAGCAGTCGCGGGCGGAATGGGGCCATCGCGCACGAGTTCGGCAAACGTCCGACCCTCGACGAGTTCCATGGAGAAGAACGGCTTGCCCTCGTGCTCGCCAATTTCGTGGATCGCCACGATGTGCGGGTGGCGCAGTCGTGCCGCCGCAGCGGCTTCGGCCTGAAATCTCCGGCGCGTTCCGGCATCCGCGAATTCGCCAGCAACCAGAACCTTCACCGCCACATCACGACCAAGGCTGCGCTGATGCGCGCGATACACGATGCCCATGCCGCCACGCCCGAGCATCTCGCCAATCCGATAACCGCCGATCATTTGGCCCGCCTGATGAGGCATGAAGTCATCGTCATCGTTCAGTTCGATGGCGCCGAGCAGCGAGCAGTGCGGGCAGAAACGCGATCGTGTTCCGGCAGGAATCGGGCGCGAACACGTTGGGCAACTGCGTGTCATGGAATGCGAGTCACTAGGGAAGAACGGACTTAGCGGACAAAGGTTGCATGGCTTATCGGTCCAGGACGCGCAACAAGTGACGGAGCTCTTCCTCGAGCTCCGTTTCGCTCGTGACCGTTTCAGCCACTTCAGCCCGAATCAGTTCCCGATACCGCCGGCGCAGCCGAAACGCCGCGGATTTTACCGCTTCTTCGCTAAAACCCAGCCGCCGCCCGATCTCTCCGTACGTTTCGTCCGCATCATTTCCCTCCGGTCCCAGTGCCTCATACAGCCCGGGGCGTGTGACGGCACATTCGTCACGCAGCTGTTCCCGCGCGCGGCGCAAAACCGATTCCGCCCAATGACGTTCGAAGGCGTGCTCGGGCGTGAACGTGTCAGGAATTTCAATTCTGTCCGCCGCGTCGGATTCGGCGTCGATCGAAATCAGGGGAACACCGCCACCTCGCCGTGCGGCAGTCTGCTTGTCCCTTTCGTCCGAGAGGAAATGACGCAGGGACACGAGGAGGAAATTGCGAAAACGTCCGCGTTCAGGCGACAGGTTACCGAAGCTTTCGCGGCGAAGCAGCCGCGCAAAGAATTCTTGCGTGAAGTCGTCCGCATCCTGAGGCCGATGTCCCGTCCGCAATAAATACGCATGCACCGGCCGCCAATAAGCCCGGCACAAAGCCTCCAACGCCGCGCGTCCACTTTCGTCATCTCCACGCGCACGCAGGATGAGGCTCCAGCGAGTGGTCGCGAAAATGCGCCGGTCGAAGTTCTGGTCGTGACTGATCGGACTGCTCTCTTTTGAATCGCCCAAAGGATCCATCTCAGGCGAAGGCTAACGCGCGCGGCAATTTCTCAAAAGCTTCGTTGCTTCATCGCGTCCATTTTCCCGGCATGTGAGGTCGCAATGAGCAAGGCACGGACGCTACGCGAGGATGCCCTTCACCACTTCGCCGTGAACGTCGGTGAGACGAAAGTCGCGTCCCTGAAAACGATGCGTAAGCTTTGTGTGATCGAGGCCGAAGCAGTGCAGCAGCGTCGCTTGCAAATCATGAATGTGAACGCGGTCTTTCACGACGTGATAACCCAGCTCATCCGTTTCGCCAAACGTAAAACCCTTCTTCACTCCGCCACCCGCCATCCATATGGAGAAACAATGCGGATGATGATCGCGCCCCAGCATTTTGGAGCCGTTGCGCTCTTCGTTCATTGGCGTGCGGCCAAACTCGCCGCCCCAGATGATGAGCGTGTCGTCGAGCATGCCGCGCTGTTTCAAATCTTTCACCAGCGCTGCGCTGGCTCGGTCGGTTTCCTTGCAGCGCGCCGGAAGCGAAGTCATCAAATCGTCGCCGGAATTGGTGCCGTGACTGTCCCAGCCCCAGTGGAAAAGTTGGACGAACCGTGTGCCGCGTTCGAGCAGTCGCCGCGCGAGTAAACAATTGTTCGCAAACGAAACTTTGCCCGGCTCAATGCCATACATCTCCTTCACGGAATCGGGTTCCTTGGCGATCTCCATCAACTCCGGCACGCTCGATTGCATGCGATACGCGAGTTCGTATTGGGAGATGCGCGTGAGCGTTTCGGGATCACCGACCTGCCGAAGTTGCATTTGGTTGAGATCACGCAACGCATCCAACGACTGGCGTCGCACCTCGCCGCTCATCCCCGGCGGATTGGAAACGTAGAGCACGGGATCACCTTGGGAACGGCATTGCACACCCTGATAGATCGTTGGCAAAAATCCGCTGCCCCACAGCGACGCGCCGCCGTCCGGCGTCTTGCCACCGGAGACAAGCACCACGAAGCCGGGCAAATCCTGCGACTCGCTGCCGAGCCCGTAAGTGAGCCACGAGCCCATGCCCGGACGACCCTGACGCGGTGAACCGGTGAAAAGAAAAATCTGCGCGGGCGCATGATTGAACTGGTCCGTGTGCATCGAGCGCACCAGACAAATCTCATCCGCTACACTGCCGATGTGCGGAATCAACTCACCCAGTTCCATGCCGCACTTTCCGTACTGCTGAAACTTGTGCGTAGCGCCCAGCATCTTCGGCACGCCCTTGATGAAGGCGAAACGCTCCTTCTTGTAGAGCGAGTCGGGACAAGGTTTGCCCGTCAGCTCCGCGAGCTTCGGTTTAGGATCGAACAGTTCGAGCTGCGACGGCGATCCCGCCATGTGGATGTAAATTGCTCGCTTCGCTTTCGGCGCGAAGTGCGGCGTCTTCGGCGCCATTGAATTCGCGGGCGCGCCTTCGAGCGCGAATGCGTTGTCATTCAGCAACGACGCCAGCGCCAATCCGCCGATGCCAAAAGCTGTGCGGCCGAGGAATTGCCGGCGGGTCGAGGCGAGCAGGCTCTGTTGATTCAGTTCGTGGAGGAATGGGTTCATCGCGCTTAGCCCTTAGTGATCATCTCGTCGAGGTTCAGCAACACGTTCGCAACAACCGTCCACGCGGCAAGTTCCGCCACATCAGTTTCATCCGTGCTTTTGCCAAGTTCACTCATGGCAAGTTTCTCGGCGGCCTTCGCATCCGAGCGATAGTTCGCGAGCTGCTGCTCGAACAAGTTTGTCAGCCGATCGAGTTCGGCCACGGTCGGTGTGCGTGACAAGCATGTTCGGAAAAGAAACTCCATACGCTGCCTGGAATCGCAGTCCTTCTTCGCTGTCACCTTGCGCGCCAATGCCTGCGCGCACTCCACGAACGCCGGATCGTTCAAGAGGTTCAGCGATTGCAGCGGCGTGTTGCTCCGATTGCGCTTGAGCACGCAGTACTCACGGCTCGGCGCATCGAATGAAACCATCATGGGATGCGGCGTCGTGCGCCGCCAGAAGGTGTAAAGGCCGCGGCGATACTTGTCTTCGCCCTTGCTCGTCTCCCATTTCTCTCCGTTGTAAACGACCTGCCACAAACCTTCCGGCTGCGGTGGCATCACGCTCGGGCCACCAAGCTTGTGCGACAGCAATCCACTGACCGTGAGTGCCTGGTCGCGAATCATCTCGCCTTCGAGCCGCACCCGTGGCCCACGCGCCATCAAACGGTTGTCCGGATCACGCGCCGCCAGTTCAGGCGACACGCGCGAGCTTTGCTGATAGGTCGATGACATGACGATTGTCTTCACGAGCGACTTGAAACTCCACGGCTGGCGCAATGACGAGTGACGAACGTCCAACGCTGAATTCCCTTGGTCCCTGGTCATTCGAGCTTCGTCATTGCGAAGCGTCGGCTCCATGAATTCGCACGCGAGCCAGTCGAGTAACTCGGGATGGCTCGGCGGTTCGCCTTGCTTTCCGAACTCTTCCACTGTTTCCACGATGCCGCGCCCGAAAATCTGTTCCCAGACGCGATTCACCGTCACCCGAGCCGTCAGTGGATTGTTCGTGCTCACGATCCATCGCGCCAGTGTCAGTCGCGTAGCCGGCTCGTTGGTTCGGAACGGGTGCAGGACCGCAGGCGTCGCGGGATTCACCACTTCGGACTTCGTCAGATACGCGCCGCGCAGATGCAGGTACGTCTCGCGCGGCTTCTCCACTGCCTGCATCACCGCGCTGCTCGGGATCGAATCATAAAATCCCTTTTCCACTTTCTTCGCAGACACGAGAGCGTCACGCACCGGTTTCAACTCCGGCGCGATGGACTCGAAATGTTCCTTCAACTTTGCCACCTGCTTGTTGCCGCGCTTGTTTGCCGCAAGCAGCAACACCTCACGCAAATCATTCGACAGCGACGACGGCGGGCCGACTTGCTCCACACTCGTCACGTAAAGGCGGAAGCGGGCCAGGTTCGCGCCGACGTTCTTGTCAGTGTGTGTCAACTTCACGGTGAGCGCGGCGGGTTCTTTCAGCTCCAGCGGTTCCGATAGTTTGAGATACGCCGATCGCCGCACGCGCCTGGAGTTGTCGCTCGCGTCCACTGCCCATCCATTGCCTTTGCCAGAGAGCAGGTTCGTGACGCTGTAATTCTTCTGTGAGTAATCCGCTGTGGCGTCGGCAAAGGTCAGCGACCGGTCATCGAGCGAAGCTTCGACCTGACGCAACACGAACGAACCGTTCTCGTGACGACCGAGAACTTTCTTCGCGCCGCTTTCCAGCACCTCAAGCCGCAGCCCAGTCACCTTTCCCGCCCCAACCCTCGCCACCACGGTGTAAGTGTCGTTGGATGAGTTGGTCCCGCTTGCTTCGATCGACATGCTTGCCGTTTTGGTAAGCGTCGCGCCGCCAGAAGAAACAAAGTTCGTCGGATCCAGCGTGATCCAATTCGTCAGCGCTTCCACCGTCCGGCGCTCCCATTCCGTCTGTGCGCTCGCGATCTCTGGCTTGGCGGCCGCGTCGCTGAACTCTCTCTGCGCAACCTTCGTCTTGTCCTTCAACTCGGCGAGATGCTGCTCCTGTCCGGTGCCAAATACCTTGATCGTCGGCCGCTCGTCGTCTTTATCCGCGTCCGCCGTGTTGTTCAGAAACGCCATGAACTGGTAATACTCCTTGGCGCTGAATGGATCGTACTTGTGGTTGTGGCACTGCGCGCACGCCATCGTGCTGCCCATCCACACCTGCCACGTGGTGTTCACCCGATCAATCAATGCTTCGTAACGAAACTCTTCGTCGTCGGTCCCGCCCTCCGTATTCGTCATCGTGTTGCGATGAAAACCGGTCGCCACCTTCTGCTCCTGTGTCGCGTCCGGCAACAGGTCGCCGGCGAGTTGCTCAATCGTGAATTCGTCGAATGGCATATCGGCGTTCAACGCCTTGATGACCCAGTCGCGCCACGGCCATTGCGACCGCTTCGCGTCCTTCTCGTAACCCTGCGTATCGGCGAAACGCGCACCATCGAGCCACGGCCGCGCCCACCGCTCGCCAAAGTGCGGCGATGCGAGCAATCGGTCCACGACCGCTTCGAGGGCGCGGGGAGACTTGTCATTCTCGAACAACTCCACTTCTTCGATCGTTGGCGGCAGTCCGATCAAATCCAAACTGACCCGTCGCAGCAGCGTTGCACGCTCGGCCGAGGGCGATGGTTTCAGTTTCTCCTTCTGCAACCGCGCCAGCACAAAGGCGTCGATGGGATGACGTGGAGTGACCAGTGAAGCAGTCTTCGATTCACGCGCACGCGGCGAAAGGTTCGCTTTCCTACTGATCACTGATTCGTTGATTACCGACTTACTGACTCCCGGCACCGCTGGCCGGATCGGCTTCACATACGCCCAATGAACTTTCTCATCCTCGCCACCGGGCCAATTCGCACCTTGATCGATCCACGCACGCAGCGTCCCGACCTGTTGTTCCGTCAGACGATCGCCCTTCGGCGGCATCACCTCGTCGTCGTTCGATGTGATCACGCGTTGCAGCAATAAGCTGTCGCTGCTCTTCCCTGGAATGACGGCGGGTTTTCCAGAATCGCCTGGTTTGAAGACGCTGCTTTTGCGATCGAAGCGGATGCCGCTCTTCTGCTTCTTCTCACCGTGGCACTCGATGCAGCGCTGCTCGAGGATGGGCTGCACCTGTTTTTTGAAATCAATTGTCTCCGCGCCCAAGGCGAACGCGGCAAACAACGGAAATGCGATGACCCAGGCGCGCAAGTACATGTGATAGTTCGGACGCCATTGTAGCGCGGACGCATTCAAGCGAAAGCGGGAAACGTGTTTCAGCGCGCCCAGCCCCGGCTCTACGTGCAGCATTCGGCAATAAAACGGCTACGTAACGTTGATGGACTGAACCACCGCCGTCCGATCATCCACGCGAACGGTGCTGACTGATCCCGGATCGACTTGCAGCCGGTTCAGGAAATCCAACGGCATCCCGAGCCAATAACACAGCGCCGCCCGGATCGGATCGCCGTGCGAGAACACCGCAATGTGCTCATCCGGCAATTGGTTTCTAAGGCGAACCAATTCACTG
>DATHEW010000110.1:0-8339 GCA_035318425.1 Candidatus Acidiferrum sp.
TTTCACCCGATGGAAAATGGCGCGCCACGATCAGTGATCACAACGTCGTCCTGCGCGACGTGAAATCCAGCGAGACGTTCTCGCTCACGACGGATGGCAAGGCGGACGATGCTTATCGCGATCGGTTTTATTGGTCGCCAGATTCGCGCCGACTCGTGGCTGTGCGCGTCGAGAAAGGCGATGAACGAAAAGTTTACCTCGTCGAATCGTCGCCGAAGGATCAGCTTCAGCCGAAGCTGCATTCGTTCAATTACCTCAAGCCTGGCGACAAGTTGCCGCATCCGCGTCCTCTGCTGTTCGATATCGCGACGATGAAACGCATCAGCATCAGCGACGAGTTGTTTCCCAATCCGTTCACTGAAACCGGTGACATGAACATCCGCTGGGCGCCGGACTCGACCCACTTCACGTTTCGTTACAATCAACGCGGGCATCAAGTCCTGCGCATGATCGGCGTGGACGGTAAGAGCGGCGAGGCGCGCGCGATCGTGGATGAGCAAAGCAAGACGTTCATCGACTACAGCGGAAAGTTTTTCGCTCAATTCATCGACGACACGAGCGAGATGGTCTGGATGTCCGAGCGCGACGGCTGGAATCATCTGTATCTCTACGACGTCAGGGCGGGGCGGGTGAAGAATCAGATCACCCGGGGCGATTGGGTGGTGCGCGGCGTGGATCGCGTGGATGAAGAGGCGCGGCAAATTTGGTTTCGCGCTGGCGGCATCGTCGCGGGCCAAGACCCTTACTATGTCCATCATTGCCGCGTGAACCTCGATGGCAGCTCGCTCGTTGTGCTCACGGAAGGAGACGGCACGCACAACGTGGAGTTCTCGCCCGATCGCCGGTTTCTCATCGATAGCTGTTCGCGCGTGGACATGCCTGCGGTGACGACGCTGCGGCGCGTTGAGGATGGGAAACTCGTCTGCGTGCTGGAGCGATCGGATGCGAGCGCGTTGCTGAAGGAAGGCTGGCGCGCGCCGGAACGCTTCGTCGCAAAAGGCCGTGATGGTGAAACGGATATCTACGGCGTCATCGTGAGGCCGGCGAATTTTGATCCGGCGAAAAAGTATCCGATCATCGAGAACATTTACGCCGGTCCGCAGAGCGCTTTTACGCCGAAGGCCTTCAGTTCCTTTCCGCGCATGATGGAACTGGCCGAGTTGGGTTTCATCGTGGTGCAGATGGATGGCATGGGCACGAGTCATCGCTCGAAGAAATTCCACGACGTGTGCTGGAAGAATATTGGCGATGCTGGATTTCCAGATCGCATTGCATGGATGAAAGCCGCCGCGGCGAAACTTCCCGAGATGGATGTAACGCGCGTCGGCCTTTATGGAACTTCCGCAGGCGGACAGAACGCGCTCGGCGGATTGCTCACGCACGGAGATTTCTACAAAGCGGGCGTGTCCGACTGCGGCTGCCATGACAATCGCATGGATAAGATCTGGTGGAACGAACAGTGGATGGGCTGGCCCGTCGGCGCGCATTACGACGAGCAATCGAACGTGAAGCTCGCTCCGAAATTGCAAGGCAAGCTGTTGCTGATGGTCGGCGAATTGGATCGGAACGTGGACCCCGCCAGCACAATGCAAGTCGTGAATGCGTTGGTGAAGGCGAAGAAGGATTTCGAGTTCGTCGTGGTGCCAGGCGCCGGACATGGCGTGGCGGGCAGTCCGTACGGCAAGCGCCGTCTGCAGGATTTCTTCGTGCGCCATTTGCTGGGCAAGGAGCCGCGATGGAACTGAGACGCTGGATAAAGCGGCCGGTCGTAGCCGCTGTGTTCCTGACGATTACGGCGATTTGCTCCGCAGCGGATTCGAACCTGTCACCGGTCACTACGCCACCTGAATCCTTCTTCCAAATCGTCGCCGAACGCGACCGCGAAGTGGCGCGCGGGTTCTACAAGAAATACATCGACGTGAGAGGAATGCCGGTGGTCGCGGCGGAGGTGGTCGCGGATCTCGCGTTGCAACGCACTTACGAAATTGTCACGCGGATGCTCGCGGGCCGGTCCGATGTCGTCGAGGCGCTGGTGAAGAACAAGATGTATCTCATCGTGATGGGCCGTGATCAGGTTTACACGGACATGCCGGAATATCGGAATCATCCGAATCCCGCGTACCAGAACGAGCGTGTGCGCGGAACGGGCGGGCGACCGACGAGCTTTGGCGAGGAGAACGTTCTCAGCCTGCCGCTCGACCGCTACGACGACGAGAGCATTGGCGTGCATGAGTTCTGCCACACGATTGACAGCACCCTGCGGTCGATTGACACGATGTGGAGCGAGCGGAAGAACAAAGTTTATCGCAACGCGATGGACAAGGGCTTGTGGAAGCTCGCCTACGCCTCGGGCAATCCCGGCGAGTATTGGGCGGAGATCGCGCAGAGTTACTTCGACTGCAATCGCGTGAACAACTGGAACCACGGACCCATCGGCACCCGCGAGCAACTCAAGGCTTATGACCCCGAGGGCTACGAACTGGTGCGGTCGGCGTTCAATCTCAGCCCGGCGCAGGACTGGCGGTACGCGCCGTTGCAGAAACTGCCGAACGTCACGGCGCCGCCGGCGAAATTCAAAATCGATCCATGGTACACGAAGTTCACCTGGGCGCGGGAGTTCATCGTCGTGGGACGCGACGCGAGCGATGCGGCGATGCTGAAGGCGAACGACACGATTCGAAAGATGTTCGCCTACCGCCACGACGTCCTGAAGGCGTTAATGGCCGACAACGTGAAACTCGTCGTGCTCGGGCGCGGCGAAAAGCTTTCTGATCTGCCCGAATACAAATCCTTCAAGGACGTGAAGAACTTCGACGCGCTTTCGCGCACGCTCTACTACTCACCGGAAACCAGGTTGCTCGTCGTCGGCGAAGAAAACGTGCTGGCAAATCCACGCGACCCGGACGTGGGCGACAACCAGGTGATCCGCGTTTTCGCGGATGCGCTCTACCTCGTGACGACTTCGCGCGCAGTTGATCCGAACTGGGAGAATCGCCGCAGTGCAGTGCAACAGTACGAGTTGCGAGTGAAGCGTCTCGACGTGCGCTTCGATGAAAAGTTGAAGGAACTTTTCGAGAAAGCCACGAGTGCCGGAAAATGGAAAGGCACTGCCGCTATCCAGGCCCGCGCCGCCTACTGGACCGAAGGAGTGCTCGCCTATTTCGATGCGCTCGGTCAGGACGCTGCGCCGAATGACGCGCCGCATCCCATCAACACACGCGAGGCGTTGAAGGATTACGACCCCGGCCTCTTCGCGCTCGTCCACGAGACAATGGCCTACGAAGGCCATGTGGACTGGAGATTCAAGCCGTGAGAGAAATCAATCCTATGAAGACCTCACACCGAAGCTTGCTCCCAATGTGGTTGCTGCCCGCATTGGCGTTGCTGCTTACGCACACGTCAAACGCTGCCACGGATTCCTCCACCAACAGCTTCGCCGTATCGATGCGCGTCGATGTCGCGAAGACGCGCGGCGAGTTGAAACCCATCTGGCGCTTCTTCGGTGCGGACGAGCCGAACTACGCCTACATGACGAACGGCCGGAAACTGGTGGCGGAACTGGGTGAACTCGCGCCGAAACAAGTATTCTTCCGCGCTCACAATCTGCTTTCGTCCGGCGACGGCACACCGGCGTTGAAGTGGGGTTCGACGGGTGCGTATCGCGAAGACGCGGATGGCAAACCAGTTTACGACTGGACCATTGTTGATCGCATCTTCGACACGTATCTCGCGCGCGGCGTGCGGCCGTACGCGCAGATCGGTTTCATGCCGAAAGATCTTTCTATCAAGCCGGAGCCGTATCAGCACAAGTGGACGCCGCGCGCGCGGTACGAGGAGATTTACACCGGCTGGACCTATCCGCCGAAGGACTACGCGAAATGGGCCGAGCTGGTTTTCCAATGGACGAAGCATTGCGTGGAGAAATACGGACGCGCGGAAGTGGAGTCGTGGTACTGGGAAACGTGGAATGAACCGAACATCGGCTACTGGCGCGGGACACCGGCGGAGTTTCGGAAGCTCCACGATTACGCCATCGACGCCGTGCGGCGCGCGTTGCCGACCGCGCGCGTGGGCGGCCCAGATACGGCGGGCAGCGGCGGCAGGTTCACGCGCGATTTTCTGGAGCATTGTTTGCGAGGGACGAATTACGCGACGGGCAAAATCGGCACGCCGATTGACTTCATTTCCTTCCACGCCAAAGGCTCGCCCGTCACGACGAACGGTCATGTGCGCATGGGCATCGCGAGCCAGTTGCGCAACATCGATGATGGCTTCCGCATCGTGGCGTCGTATCCCGAATTAAAGAGCAAGCCCATCGTGATCGGCGAATCCGATCCCGAAGGCTGCGCTGCCTGCCAGGGGTCGTCGCTCGCGTATCGCAACGGCACGATGTATTCGAGCTACACGGCGGCGAGCTTTGCGCGCAAGCACGACCTCGCGGAAAAGCACGGCGTGAATCTCGAAGGCGCGCTGACCTGGGCGTTCGAGTTCGAGGACCAGCCTTACTTCGCCGGGTTCCGGTCGCTCGCCAGCAACGGTATCGACAAGCCGGTGCTCAACGTCTTCCGCATGTTCGCCATGATGCGCGGGCGGCGGTTGGATGTGGAGAGCAGCGGCGCTATGGCGCTCGATGATATCGTGCGCCGCGGTGTGCGCGGGCAGCCGGATATCTCCGCGCTCGCGAGTGTCGATGGCCGAAAGCTCTGGGTGATGGCATGGCATTATCACGATGACGATGTCCCGGGTCCGGAAGCCTCGGTGGAATTGGAACTCAACGGCATCTCACTGGGCAGCGGCGAAACGAAGGTTCAGCACTTCCGCATTGATCAGGAACACAGCAACGCCTTCACCGCCTGGAAAAAGCTCGGTTCACCCCAGCAACCCACGCCGGAGCAATACGCGCAATTGGAACGCATGGGAAAACTCGCGGTGCTCGCCACTGGTGTCACGCAAGTCGAGAACAGCCAGACGACGCTCAAGTTTCCGCTTCCGCGCCAGGCCGTGTCCCTGATCGAACTGACCTGGTGACTCACGATTTTTCCCCACGAACCACGGAGCTACGAACCACTCTCGAATTGAAAATGAAACCTTATTGGCAAGGCGTCTTCCCCGCTATCACGACACAAATGCACAAAGACGGCTCGCTCGATCTCGACGCGACCGCGTGTCATGCCGACGTGCTGATCCGCTCAGGAGTGAGCGGCCTCGTGTTCCTCGGGTCGCTTGGCGAGAACCAGCCGATGACCCTTGATGAAAAGCGTCGCGTGATGGAAGCGGTGCTCCGCGCGGTGAACGGCCGTGTGACGGTGCTCAGCGGAGTTGCGGAAACGAGCACGGCGGAAGCGATTCGCTACGTGCGCGATGTGGAGAAGCTTGGCGCGGACGGCGTGATGCTCATGCCCGCGATGCTTTACAAGGGCGACCCGGACGAAACGCTGACGCACTTCCGCGCCGTGGCAAAGAGCACCGGGTTGCCGATCATGATTTACAACAACCCGATCAGCTACGCGAACGACATCACACCGGAGATGTTCGCGAAGCTGGCCGACCAGAAGAATTTCGTCGCGTTGAAAGAAAGCTCAGGCGATGTGCGGCGCATCACCGATATTCGTAATGCGGTCGGCGATCGCTACGCCATCTTCACCGGTGTGGACGATCTTGCATTGGAAGCGAGCATCCTCGGCATCGACGGCTGGGTGGCGGGCAGCGGCATCGCGTTCCCGGCGGAGAATCAATACTTCTGGGAACTGACACGCCGCGGTGAGTGGGACAAGGCACGCGAGATTTATCGTTGGTTCACGCCGTTGCTTCATCTGGATACGAACGTGAAGTTCGTCCAATACATCAAACTCGCCGTGCAGGAATGCGGCCTTGGTAAGGAGTGGTTGCGCGCGCCGCGCAAGGTTTTGAAGGGCGATGAGCGCAAACGTGTCTTGAAGATCATCCACGACGGCATATCGAAACGGCCGAAAATTCCGAAGCGCAAATGAAACTCCCGTCTCGCACCTGAGCGACGACCCGCTACCACGCTAACCGCCGATGCAACTCATGCTGCGGCTCGCCGGCTTGAATTCTGGTTCTCCAATGTGGTGCCGATCTTCCTTTTGCCAGACGACACTCTCCAAGTAGGCGATGATCTCCGCGTCACTGGCATCGCTGCGGAGCCGCGAGCGCAAGTCGTGTTCGATGACGCTGAAAAGGCAGGTGCGCACCTTGCCATCTGCCGTGAGCCGAACTCGGTTGCAATGACCACAGAACGGTTCCGTGACCGAGGCGATGATGCCGACTTCCGCCTTGCTGCCGTCGATACGCCAGCGCTTGGCGGTTTCAGACTGGTTCTCCGAGCGAATCGGCTCAAGCTGAAAGCGCTGCTGCAAACGCTGGAAGATTTCTTTGCCGGGCAAAACCATCTCACGCAGCCACGCGCGCCCGGAATCGAGCGGCATGAACTCTATGAAGCGCAACGCCAGGGACTCACGCACGGCGAACTCCGCGAGCGACTCGATCTCGTGATCGTTAATCCCGCGAATCACCACGGCGTTGACCTTCACCGGCGCAAAGCCGAGTTCCTGCGCCAGGCGAATGCTCGCGAGCAGTTCGTTCAAGCCATCGCGCCCGGTCATGCGTTTGAAGTTGTCGCGATCCATCGAGTCGCAACTGAAGCTCACACGCTTCAGCCCGGCGTCGCGAAGCGCACGCGCCTTCTGCTGGAACAAAAAGCCGTTGGTGGTCATCGCGACGTCGGTGATGCCGGGAATGGCGACGATCTTTGAAATCAATTGTTCGAGATCATGCCGGAGCAGCGGTTCACCGCCGGTCACACGAATCTTCTGAATGCCCAGCTCCGCCGCGATCCGCACCACGCGTTCGATCTCTTCGAAGGTGAGGATGTTCTGCTTCGGCTCCCATTTGCGAACGATCGGTTCGGAACGCAGCACGGTGGCCCAGCGGTCGCGGTAAAAATTCGCCGCGGCTTCCGTTTCTGGAAGGCAATACAGACAGCGGAAGTTGCAGCGATCAGTGACGCTGACGCGCAGGTCGCGCATGATGCGCCCGTGCGAGTCAATGAGCGCGGGAGCAGACATCACTTCGGCGGAGCGGCCGGCGCGTCCTTCGGCAGGTTCGGAGCCGCATTGGTGGCTGTCGGTTTCGGCGCGTTGGTGACAGCCGGGGTGATGGGAGGTTTGTTCGTCGGCGCAACCACTTTCGCGCCGCTCGCCTGACGGATCTCGACATCGAGATTGAAATTCGTGGCAGTCGTTGGGTCCGCCGGATTCTTGTCCGCGTGCGGCATCAACTTTTCAGCGCCGCCCTTTGCCGAGCCAAACAAGCTGAGGCGCAAAAACTCCAGCCGACGTGAGATCGCCATCTCGTCCTTCAATTTGCTGACCTGGGCGCGCAACACTGCGAGATCGTTGAACTGGCGCTCCAGTTCGGCTTTCTCCGCCTGCAAACGCTTCAGTTCCTTCATCAGGAAATCCTTATCACCCTCGGACTTGGTGAGCCTCTGCTGTGTGGAAACGATCTGCTGTTCCAGGCTGCCGATGTTTGTCGTGAGCTTGTCCATCTTCTTGCCCCGCTCGACGTTCTCCACTTCCAGCCGGTTGATCTCCGTGTCTTTTCGCGCCAGGTCCGCCTGGGCCGCGCGTAACTGCTCCGCCGTGGCCTTGGCCTGCGCATCCGACTTTTCGAGATCCGCGATGGTTTTGCTCAGGCTATTCGACAGGGAAGACAATTCATTGGCGCGGGTTTTCAACACGTCTTCAAGCGTCATGTTCACCTGACGTTGCTCCTCGAGCTTCGCCTGGGTTTGCACCACCTGGTTGCTTCGATCGGTCAGTGTTGTCTGGAGAACTTCCTTTTCCTCCTTCGACTTTTTCTCGCGGGTCACGAGCGCCACCCCGAGGCCGAGGCAGACAATCACCAAAATGAGGATCGCAATTTTGGATTTCATGTGACGACCAAGCTGCCTGTCGTACGAGTCTTTGGCAAGTGCCCGTGTCCCGACGAGCGGTTGATAGCGTCGCAACCTCGACTCAAATCATGCGACTCACCGGAACGGGCGCGCGAACCAATGCCTCTCGATTTCACTTCGCAACAAGCATTGCGCCCTCGCCGATCCAATCGAGAAGCGGGATCAAACGAAAGGCCGCCGCTGCTGCGGCAAATGATCGCGAAAGCGAACGCGGTATTCGAAAATCAGTTTGACCGGACACGATAGAAGATCACGTCATCCGCATTCGTTGGCGCGATGGAGGTGCGCAAATTGTCTGGGTTCATGAATGTCCCGAGCGGGTTCCACGGCCCGGCCGCATTGGTGCCGTATTCCACCGTGTAAC